>CALMVQ010000279.1 GCA_937873135.1 uncultured Scytonema sp.
TCCCCTGCTCCCCCTGCTTGCCTAAATGTATCAACTTTAAAGTGAAACGGTATAACATAGGCACACCTGCTCGTAACGCTTGTGCCGTTGTTCCCACGCCGCCTTGATGGACAATGACTGCTGCCCGTGGAAACAGTTCGGAAAATGGTGCGTAATCAATTGCGATCATGCCATCGGGAAGCGGCGGCAGTTCATTTTGAAACTCCTCTACTCCCACTAAAAAGACGGCACGACAGCCCAAGGCTTTGACTGCTTCTAGACTTTCAGTGTAAAAATTGCCTGCTCGTCGCACGACAGCCGAGCCAAGCGTAAATACGACAGGTGGTGAACCTGAGGCTAGAAAATTGGCTAATTCAGCAGAAAGTTTCTGTCCAGGAACAAGGCGATCATAAAATGCAAATCCGGTTATCTGTGCCTGAGATACCCAATCCGACTGAGGCGTTCCCAAGACAGAAGAGAACATGGCCAGCACTAGATGAGGAGAATACTTGTCTTCAAAGAGCGGATGCTTCCCTAGTGGTAAACCCAACTCTTGTCGCAACTGTCGAATGGGTTGCAACCATCGAGCAGTACTCAGTCGCCCCAATTGCAGCACGGCACGATTGAGCGCTCGTTCCAAAACAGGCAGTTGCGGTAGATTCACAAAACCTGGTAGCCTTGGCAGATCGTAGAGTGAGAAAAAAGATGATGGAGAAAGAAGATAGGATACCCAAGGAATACCCGTTTTTTGGGCTAGGAGTGGTGCTGCAAAGACGAAATCTGAACTAATGAGTAAATCGGCATCTTGAGTTGCCTGCATTAAGTTACTGTATGTTTCGCGCACAAACGGCAGCACTAATTCACGAATGACTGTCTGCGCTCCGGTTTTGGGATCTAATATGCGCTCGATGAATGCCGGATCGCGATTCTCCCGTTCTGGTGGAATGGGATGAAATTCTAATCCTTCTGGCGCAATTTTGCGGCGATAGAATTCGTTGACGGCAATCGAGACGTGATGTCCACGTGCTTTGAGTCCCAAACCAATTGCGATTGCTGGATGTAAATCTCCAAGCGATCCGAACGTTGCGATCACGATCCGTTTTCCAGTCATCTTACCTTTGACTCCCGACTGTCTAAGTCTAGGAGCAATCCTCTGTTCTTGTCTCGCGCTTTCTTCCTAGAAAAATCGCGCATTCTTCCGAAAACTTACCGCATCTGCTGATACCGTTTGGGAGTGATGCCGACATACTTGTGAAACACTTTGGCAAAATGGCTTTGGCTTTGAAACCCGACAAGCTGAGAAACTTGTATGATTGATAGTTTTTGTTGAGCGAGTAACTGTTTTGCGCGCTCTACACGACATTGCGTGAGATATTGATGAGGGGCAATTCCCATAGATTGTTTGAATAAGGTGGCGAAGTAATGAGGACTCATTTGCACAACTGTTGCGATTTCAGTCAGTGAAATGTTTCGTGATAAATTATCGTTTATATAGGCGATCGCAGTTTTTAGTTTGTAGTTTGGTAACCCGCCTGTATATTCTCGAACAACTATCTTTTGTACTGAGTAGCGTTTTAGTAAGTGGACAGCTAGCAGAGTTGCCACAGACTCTGCATACAAGCGACTCTCCGCAACACCCGTTTCTAACTCTCGTTTTAGTAATATACTAGTATACATTTATGACTCGTTTGAGGCTGTTAAACAAGAGCGGGCCATTACAATCGTTGACAAATTAATCCAAACGAACCGTGCGGTAATTAGTACCCAGATAATGGGTGAATTTTTCATAGCGACAACGAGGGCGAAAAGACAACTTCTGGAAATTTCTGAAGCGAGCGATCGCATACGTAATTACATCAGTGCTTGTCATGTTGTCGATGTGACTCAGCTAATTATCTTAGAAGCAATTCGGGGCGTTGAAGTTCATAAATTAGCATATTGGGATGCACAAATTTGGGCAACTGCAAGGCTCAATCAAATATCTGAGGTTTACAGTGAGGATTTCAATGTAGGTGCAACGATTGAGGGCGTAAAATTCACCAATCCTCTAACCCTTATGTAGAGATGTTGCTCAGCTCAGACGACTAAAAAATACAGCAGCAACAATAATTAAAATTAACATAGCCAACGGTACCCAGAGATTAGGTAGATCTGACATACTCATAAGTTATTAGTCATCGAATGTTTTGTAGCATAAGTTTACAACATATCCTAAAACTACTAACACCCGGCAAATAGATACAATCGTATAGATGCGTGCTGGTAATAGGGAAGAAATAATTCGCGCACGACCGACTAAGAAGGGATAATTCCGTTTATAACAAGCTGCATGGAGAAATCACCATGACATTAGAAGAAAAAGTGATCTGGCTACAAGAACGCACGGCTTTAGGAATTCTATCACCTACGGTATTGAGCGCGATCGCCCAAGTCATTGAAGAACAAGTGGTGTCAGCAAAGCACCATCTCGTTACTGAAGGTTCATCTCCAGAAGGGCTGTATATTCTGCAACATGGTCAACTTGAAAGTGAAAGCAATCAAACAAATCCAGCCTTGGCTGTAGGTTTCCTTCCGGGAGCAGTGATTAACTTACAAGAATTGCTATTGGATGAATTGGCTCAACGGACAATTACAACTGTGACAGAATGCGAGTTTTGGGTTGTACCTACAATTCAATTTCGGGAATTAGGTACTCAATTCCCGGAAATTGCTCAGGCTGTCTCTCGTCAAATGGCTCAAGAATTAGCTCAACTCTCATCTGCTTTCACCTACGAACAAGAACGTTCCACAGCTTTAAGACCTTACTTAATCACTAAAGCACAACGCGGAATCGTCGGTACAAGTCGCTATGCAGTGCGCTTGCGAGAAGAAATTAGAAAAGCGGCGACAGAAAGGAAGTCAGTGCTTATTTTTGGGGAACCGGGCTTAGAAAAAGATAATATCGCTGCCCTAATCCACTATGGTTCTGCTTATCGAAGAGAGCCGATTATTAAAGTGAACTGTGGTATTCTCCAGACAAGCGGTGCAGATTTGTTTGGTCGCCTTGGAGGCAAATTAGGACTGCTGGAATGGCTGGGGGATGGCACCTTAGTTCTTAACAATATTCAAGAAACACCACCAGAATTGTTACCCGCGTTAGCTGAGTTAATAGAAAAGAACACATATACCCCCAGCAGTCGTTCGCAAGAATCAACCGCCGAACCACGCGTCAGTAAAGCCCGAATTTTAATAATATCAGAAAAAACTTTACCGTCGATTGATCGTGCTGTTGGGCACATCATCAAAGTGCCACCGTTACGGGTGCGAAAAGCCGATATTAAAGCGCAGATAGAATACTACATTAGTCTCTACACTAGATCAAGAGGTGTTACTAAACCTAAAGTCACATCAGAAGCTTTGCGCCGCTTGCAGTCGTATGATTTTCCTGGCAACCTCAAGGAGTTGCAAAATTTAGTGGAACGGGCAATTGTCCAAGCTGGAGATGCAAAAGAGTTAACAGAAGAAATTTTCTGGTCAGCTCAAACTAAGAAAAAGCAATTTCGCGTCAATCTTTTAAATGCCTATCCTAGTTTGCGGCAATTTCTACGCAGTTCTTGGTGGCCTGAGCGGATCAACTATGGCTTTACTTTAACTGCCTTTGCCATTCTTGTTGGAGTCCTGTTTTTTGGTCCTCAGACCCGCGATCACAACTTTGCTTTAAATCTTTTCTGGGCTTGGTGGTGGCCTGTCTTCCTGCTGGCATTTCCCTTTTTAGGTCGAATCTGGTGTGCAGTGTGTCCTTTCATGATTTACGGGGAAGTTACACAAAAGTTGTCTTTATGGTTGTTTCCCCGACAACTCAAACGCTGGCCCAGACATCAAGCAGAGAAATGGGGTGGGTGGTTTCTCTTTGGACTGTTTACTCTGATTTTCTTGTGGGAGGAACTTTGGGATTTAGAAAATACAGCTTACCTCTCTGGTAGTTTGCTGCTGTTAATTACTGCTGGGGCAATGATTTTCTCCGCCATTTTTGAAAGGCGGTTTTGGTGTCGCTATCTCTGCCCCATCGGCGGAATGAATGGTTTGTTTGCTAAACTTTCAATGACAGAATTACGGGCACAGCAAGGTATCTGTTCTGCCACTTGCACCACGTATCAATGCTACAAGGGTGGACCTCAAAAAGGCGAGGGGATGGAAACTCTTGGATGTCCGTTGTACTCTCACCCAGCACAGTTAGAAGATAACAAAGACTGCGTGCTGTGTATGACTTGTCTCAAAGCCTGTCCCCACCGTTCGGTTGAGTTTAATTTACGTCCCCCCGGAGTTGAACTGTGGACAACTCATGTCCCTCACCGCTACGAGGTTGCACTGTTGTTTTTACTTTTGGGGGGAGTGTATCTCCATCATTTACCACAGTTACAATCTTGGTTGGGATTACAACTCGATTTAACACAGTTTTGGCAACATTTGGGGTTATCGCTGTTGGCATTGACGATTCCGGTAGCTATTCCAATTGCAGCATACGGCTTTTCGTCTTTGAGATTTTGGATTTTGAATTTTGGATTTTTACAGAACTCGTCAAATTCAAAAGAATCTACTCCAAAAGAGCAAATTTCAAGCCAAAATCGGAAAGTAAAAATCCAAAATTGTCGTAAGCCAAGACCATTTGTCGAGCTTGCTTATGGATACTTACCATTGGTTTTGGGAGCTAACTTGGCTCACTACCTGCGTTTGGGATTAGGAGAAGGAGGACGCATTCTTCCAGTAACTTTTGCTACCTTTGGTTTTTCGGGCGAGCAGTTACCTGTATTGGTAGCTCATCCTGCCGTAATAGACTTTTTGCAAGGTGCTACCCTCATTTTCTCAGTGCTGTTAACAGTGGTATTAACGCAAAAAATTGCTCGTCAATCAATGCGATCGCTTTTTTGGCAAAACCTAGCAGCTATTGGGCTGGGAGCAAGTCTGTGGGCAATTATTGTGTCAGGTTAATAGTTAATAGTTAATGGTTAATGGTTAATGGTAAAAACAATTAACAATCAACAATTAACAATCAACAATTACCAATTACCAATATGTCAAGTTTTTTAGAACCACCACGTTTACGTATTGGTGAAGACAGTGAAGAAGAAAGACGTGCCACTTGGCTGGAGCTTTTTTATGATTTAGTGTTTGTGGTTGCAGTCTCTCAACTTGCTCACTATCTTCACTCGGATGTGTCGCTATCAGGAGTGTTCGGCTTTGTAGCTCTTTTTCTACCCGTATGGTGGTCATGGATTGGCACGACATTCTACGCTAACCGCTTTGACAGTGATGACGTGGGACATCGGCTGCTGACTGCCGTGCAGATGCTTGCTATTGCTGCATTAGCTGTCAACGTCCATCACGGTTTGGGCGAAAGTAGCACTGGTTTTGCTCTTTCCTATGCTCTTGGGCGCGCTGTACTTGTTGTTGAATACATTCGTGCAGGATGGCATATTCCTACAGCACGTCCGTTGACAACTCGTTATGCTATTGGTTTTGCGATCGCCGCCACTCTTTGGGCTATATCAGCATTTGTACCCATTTTTTGGCGAAATGTACTTTGGTCATTGGGGCTTTTCATTGACTTTACCACGCCCCTCTTTGCACCCAAGTTACTATTGAAAATTCCTCTCCACTCCTCCCACTTGCCAGAGCGTTTCGGGCTGTTTACCATGATTGTGTTAGGTGAAGCCGTTGTCGCCGTAGTTAATGGTACTTCCGAGCATTCATGGGATGTTTTTACCGTGATTTCCGCCGTATTCGGTTTAAGTATTGCTTTTAGCTTGTGGTGGGTTTACTTTGACAACCTTGGTGGCACACCTATTCAAAGGGCACGTACAGAAGGACGGACGACTATTTTCAATATTTGGCTCTACACCCATCTACCCTTGGTTATGGGATTTACGGCTACTGGAGTCGCTGTGGAACTCGTACTGTTGAGCAAAACACCATTAGCATTACCTGATGCAGTGCGATGGCTGCTCTGTAGCTCTGTTGCTCTATGCTACCTCACTTTAGGTATTCTCCACCGCCTTGGAGTCATCCGCTATTGTAAAAGCCGTGCTAAGTTTCGTATTGGAGCAGTACCAATTTTGCTTTTGATTGCCTTTGTTGGTAAAAATTTGTTACCAGTTGTTGTCATTGGCTTAGTAGCTGTGGTTTCTACTGTGCAAGTTCTTCAAGATTTGTATCAGAGCCGTCCTACTACTCGCTTAATCGATCCAGAAATATAGCTAAGAGTGCTGTCCCAAGCGCTTGTGTGAGGGATACCCGAATCTTGCAAGGCAAAACAATTTAGTCGGCGATCGCCCAACGCACGTAAGGGCGATCGCTGACTATTTGTGTCTCGCTGATCGCACTTGGTTTACTGGAAGTATCTTTTGGTAGCGAGAGGCGAAATGAAAGATAGCCTTTTTGGAAGCGCACTCCATACCTAAGTTGGCGATCAATACCGCCACCAACGCAGTTCGCATAAGTTTTTTTCAAGGGCGCTCTGTATTTGACAAACTTTTTGGTTGATGTTACTAACTGGACGGTATCGGCAAACGGTGAGGTGTTAGCAATAACAGTACGTTCTTCACCTCCTACGTAGTGACGTAAAGAACTCCAAAGACCGATTGTGCTTGGACAGTATCCGCTTTGACGTTGTATCTTTAACACTTTGTTTGGTGCAGTGTTTGGTAGTGTTGGTTGTGGTACAGCAAAAGAGGGAGTAACCACAAGCATCGTTGATAACAGACCAATTATTGTTGTAAATCGTGTCAAAGTATTCATAGTTTTCTATGTCTAGTTTTAGAAATTACGCTCCTGCAAAGAAGTTATCGGAAAAATGGGTTTAAAACCCCGTCCAAGTAGGACGGCTTTTTCTAAGGGCGTGAATAATGAAAATTGTGGTATATTAAAAATATCAGTACAAGATTTAAAAACCTACTTCTGGACTGGAAGAAAGTCACGCCCGAAACAACTTTGAGGAGACATCAATACGCTCCATTGCGATTCATAGTGTTGAGCCGCGCGTACCTGAGTAGTCAGGATATTAGAGTCGAAAGGCTTTAAGAATCTCCGTCTATGAGCGAGCGGAGAGTGTCAATTGGATATACTAATCTACCAAATAAGATGCCAGTATTCCACATGTGCTTTCAAATTTTTGGTAAGCATCCAGCCTAGAGTGCCACTACTCAGTCCCGGATTAATCGTGTAAACATTGTCAGACTCAGATCCCCGACTTCTCGTAGAAGTCGGGGATCTTGATATCATGTCCGGTTGAACACTTGTAATGAAGCTTGTATGAGAGCGCTGAAGCGCAACTACGAGCCTAGGTTTTATTTTTAACTAAATCACAATAATAAAAACGCTCGATAGCATGAAAGCTATCGAGCTTAAACTAAGGTTATTCTACCTGATTTTGTCAAAGGACCAATAACTATTAAGTAGTAGGTTGGTCTAAGTTGACTTTCACGACTTTATTCTTTTCTTGCTCAGTTTTAGGCAATGTCAAATTTAAAATACCGTCTTTGTATTGTGCCGTGACATTGGTATTTTGAACACGAGTGTTTAGAGGAATCACGCGCTGGAATTTGCCATAGCGGAATTCTGTCACAGTACGACCATTTTCTTCAGTTTTATTTTCAGACTTGCGCTCACCACTGATTGCAACAGTGTTTTCTGTGACTTGCACATCTAAATCTTTAGCATCCACGCCTGGAAGTTCCAACTTCAAATGAACCGCATCTTCAGTTTCTTTGATTTCAGCAGCAGGAACTCGTGTAAAAGCTCTTTCCCCAGATGTAGCAGGTACAGCTTCGTCAAATAAACGGTTAAGTTGACGGTGGAGAGCGTTCATTTCAAAGATTGGGTTGTAACGAACTAACATCTTGATATCCCTCTTGTTGTCTTTACTAAATAAAGGAGTTGAATAGTTGCTTTAACCTCATAGTATTAGTAAACAATTAGGATGTATATTCGGTTTTTAGCACATAAATAGAGGATGATTACCGACCCTTAAAATAAGTCTTGAAAGATGTGGCAAACTGTAAAAGTATAGGTACGGTAAACCCTCTTAAAAAGTCATATACTAATTTTCAAAGCTTAGCACTGCGACGAAGTATGAGTCTCCGTTTTACCATTGTTCTGTATCACAACAGAGCGCGAACACTGCTGCTGTTGACTGCTGTTGTTACTGCTTTCCTGCTCAACTTGAGTTGTTTGCTTTTGCTCCGTTACTGATGACGGTGAACAAGCACTCATACCGAGGACAAGAAGAGTGGAAAAGGTAATAAAGGAAAGAAATTTGCTCATGATTAACATTGCTCCAAAGTAGAGTTGTGAGGTAAGAATTCAGCTATCAGCACCTCAAGAATTAGCTATGAATGTTTTGCCTACACTATTGGACTAGTCACTATCATTTTACAAGCCTTACAGTCGGTAGGGCTAACGCCTGAATGCTTACGTTGTCATAGTACGTAGAAAGTAGGCGGCTACCACGCAAATAACCAAATATAAGACCACACTGCACTATACAGCATGGTCTGCCTAAACATATGGTATTAAGTTAATTAGGATCTACAACATCAAACTGGCTCATTCCGGATTCTTACTCAAAAATTTTCTCATTATTTTTTGAGCGAAATAGCGAGCGCTTAATTGCTGGTACTCAACCCTGTATTCGCTTCACCTGGCGATCACTGTTGCTCATATTTGTCTATTATGCCTATGTACATTGTTAGTTCACGTGTACATCTTTTTAGGCAATTCTTCAAAGCATACTTTTACACCTCTATCGGGAACTGGCTAAAGCTACGCCTAATCGCAGTGGATGGCAAGTTATAGCGGTGATCGTTTGAGTCACATACAGAATGCTCTCACGAGGTGCCTGCTCTTGGGAGAGGGAGAAAAGAAAATTGCATTGGTAATCTTACACTTGTGTTGCAAGTAATCAATTTAGCAGGAAGCTTTCAGAAGATATATATGGTTAGGTTGAATTTTTCAGTGCTTGGGTTGATTGGAATTCAACAAATAACTAATTGAGAATGAATCGGATAATCTCAGTAAATTTAACGAAGTCATTCGTAGATATTTTTGCTTATAACCGTGAATAAGCTACTTAGCGTCAATTGTGAGGTTTAAGGGTGCAGAATTTCTCAGACTGGCTAATAGTAGGTTCATTGACATTAGTGGTTGGTGCGACAGCATCCTTTGCTATTCCAGGAGGTGGGGCAAGTGGAGCTTTGCTGGGAAGCACCACAGGAGCAGTTTTGGGAGCGGCTATTTCGAGTAAACGACAAGACGATAAACAACGGGAAACAGTCACTCGCCTTAAAGAGCTAGAGAATTACTCGCTTTCCCCGATGCTTCAACTGGCTAACGCAGCACTTGCTTCCATCATATATATGTCGGCTGACAGAACAGTTTCGGTTACATCCAGAAATAGCGAATCTTGTTTATCCGGCAATCTGCAATGATTGAATTCTCACTTCCTCCTCGCAAGTTGATGACTATCTTCCGCAGCTAAGACATCGATTAGTTTGGCAAGATGTTCCCAACCAGATAGCAGGCAAGGAGATTCTGAAATTTCTCCAACTTTTTGCTCCGCAGATTCGTTCCCAAATTGGAATTATCACCTTTGATGCACTTGAGCGAGATTGGCTCTTGGCTAACTCTCCCCAAGATTTTTCGGAAATCCTCATCGGTACAGTGGCAGAATGGGCGGGAATTGAACGTGCGATCGCAATTATCACTTGTGTCGGGCATCGCGAAACTATAACTCCAGACACTATACATATAGCCCTAACACGGGGGCAAAACTACCTGATTTTATTTGGTGATTACGATTTCTGGTGGCAAGTTGGTTCCCCGTTGCGCTCTTTATTAGCTCAAGGCATACACACTGAACGTAATTATTTTTACAAGCAGAATGCTTTTTTATGTCTTCTATATTTACTCACATTTTCTGCTAATGATCAAACATTGTTGTCAACCAGGTTCAGATGAAATGCGATTGGCAGAAAGAGTGATAAATCATTTCAAAGACGATAAAATTATTTTAAGACAAGTGAGTCAAGAAAAGACACTCAATCGTTTTTTCCAAGAAATGATTGAAGGAACTGCTACAGAAGATGACGTAGCAAGTCTCGTACATTGTTAAATTTTAGACTGAGTGAGGTTTGTTCAAAAAACTCGCTATTCAAATTTTGTTAAAATTGTCATGGGCTGCGAGATACCTGACTTATATAAGAATGCTAAAGAGCGAATAGGGGTTTATACTTCTCATTTCAAGGTTAAAACAAGGTTTTCTACAAGCGATCGCCTATGTCAAATTTATCTCAATGCAGGTGCGATCATCCTACAAGCTGTCTGATTTTTATTCTGTCAGAGCATCAAGTTTAGCCAGTATTTTTACTTCTAGCTTACCTGTTGCAGCTATTGCTTTAAATCTGGTATAGCACACCTACTAAAGCAAAACACCTAAATAATACGGGATACCTGGTAGCCTGTCAAAGACAGCTTTTTCCTGCGCTCGTGAGTTTGATGGCTTGGGAGCATAGCCGCACTGGCGACAGTGGAAGTACTCACCCATTCTCGATCCTTCCAGCATTAAAAATCTGTTGAGCAGTCAAGTTTAACTCAGGAAATGTTAAAGACTTGATGCAGTCATCACTCCGAAATTGGTTAATTTGATACTCACCGTCAATCAACGAGTAAATCGAGATTGTCGGTTGTTTGGGATCGCCAACAAATGACTTACCACCATTAGCTAAGTAGTCTACAATCCAATACTCAGGAATCCCAATGTCTTCATAAACCCCGCGTTTAGTGTAATAGTCAATACGCCAATTGGTACTTACCACTTCAATCACTAGAGGAATTGATACCGATTGAGTAACAGTAGATTCTTTTTTCCACAGTGGTTCATTTACTAAATTAGAACGATTAACTATCAGTACGTCTGGTGAGTAGGCAGATTCGTTATCAAATTGTTTTACTAATGCTGTTTTAGGTATGAAGTAGGGAAAACCTGATTGATAACATTGGAATCCTAGTTGTACAGATAAAAAACCTGTAACTTCTTCATGCTCCCCTAGTGGTTGTGCCATTTCAACAATCACCCCATCATGCAATTCATAGTGTCCACCTTCAGGTTTCCATTTCACAAACTCTTCAAAGGTTACTAGTTTAGTTTTTGGTAAAGCTTGAGTCATGAGTTAACCTCTAAACTGCTACTGTTATGATCGCCAATTGACTCAGGTTGGTTTGTTGTCATTCTTCGCCTCCATAAATTTTACACTCGTATTTTATCAAGAAAGGCAGAGGCTTGGTTGCATTCGTCAGAGAGGATAAATATTATCTCTCAGTTGAGTCCAAGACACTATTATACCTCTCCGCCAACCCTGGGATCAAGTTTGGGATTGAGGACGTTTAGCTGTCGCTAAGTTCTTTCCGAGAAACTGTAACTCTACGGAGAACTGCTCTTTGAACTGACTTAAAAAAGACTCATCTTGATGGAAGAATTTTTGGTAATATCACAAATAAAGATGTGAGACAAGTGCATAAGTAGATAGCGACGACATCTATATATTTATGTAAGTTAGCTTGCGTTGTAAATTATACTTAGTGATTCAATCATCAAATTTAAATCTATTGATATATAAGGTAAAAAAATGCAAAATCTTCGAGGTGTATGGATACCAAATGTTCAACACAGTCAAGTTCTCGATTCTAAAAAAAACACTGCTATGGCGATGAATTTCCTGAAAAAAATAGGATGCAATGTTGTCTTTCCTGTTGTCTGGAATCAGGGTTACACGCTTTTTCCTAGCAAAGTTATGCAAAAGTATGGATTCGATGCTATTTCTCCATATTTTGCAGTTCAAAAACGCGATCCTTTGGCAGATGTGATTTCCGAAGCGCGTCGGGTGGGGCTTGCAGTTATCCCTTGGTTTGAGTATGGTTTTATTGGATCTGTACGTGTAGATGGCAGCCCAATCTTGAATAAAAAGCCACAATGGGCAGCTCGCGATCGCCAGGGAAAAATACTCACAACACCTCCTTACATATGGATGAATGCCCTAGATCCAGAAGTTCAGCAATTTTTCCTCTCACTCATTCTAGAAGTTGCTCAAAACTACAACGTTGACGGCATTCAACTCGACGATCATTTCGGCTTGCCAGTGAATGGTGGCTATGATGATAAAACGAAGAGCTTGTACCGTCAGCAATATAAGCAAGAGCCGCCAACCGACGTTAAAGATCAAAAATGGATTCAGTGGCGAGCCGATCTTTTCACCAAGTTTATACGCCAGCTTTACCTATCAGTCAAGAAGATTGGGGTGCAAAAAAAGAAGCCTCTCCTTTTTTCAGTAGCACCAAGTGTCCAACCGTTTGGTATGAATAGTTTTCTTCAAGACTCAGACACATGGGTTAAAGAAGGCTTGGTTGATATTGTTCATCCTCAAATTTATCGCTCAGATCTGGAAGACTATAAATCTGAAGTTGAAAAAATTCAAGCAGAATTCACTCCCGCTCAGTTAGAGAAGTTTGCACCAGGAATTGCGCTCATAGGCAGTTCGCAGGATCTTACTTATAGTGACATAATGATGCGTCTTGAATTTAACCGTGAAAACGGTCTAGATGGTTACGTGTTTTTTGAGTACGAAAGGTTACAACAGTTGTACACTAATTTTTTGATAACACGCAGTAGCGATGCAGAGGCATTTTTTCTTTCAGTAGTATAAGTTACTAAGTGGTCACGACTTCTGTGGCATCTAAAGAGTATTTCTATATATTTCTTCTGTAATAAAACATTATTGATTATACTCAGTATTGTCGGTCGGTCAGCAATTTGGTAGCATTATTTTCTGTTTCTATGGAATTAGTGCATAAGTTGTTTTTGCCTACACCTAATTAAGAATACAAAAGTCATGGCTTTTTAGCTTTACTTTTGTTCATGCATCAGCCAATACAGTTCAGGTAGGAGAATTCATCTACTACTCTGACGTTGTCATGCAACGTCTCACCTGAAATTTCCATCAATCACCTCAACTCAAAGGTATTGATGCATAGGTTTTAAATCAACTATAGAAACAGGATTTTCAAGATGACTCCACAAGTAGTGAATCAACAATCAACCCGTGAAGCACCTGCCCCCGATCCCATCAAGGGTTCAACGGCAAACACACAAAAAATAGCTACGTCTAGTGAGCCTGTTCTCCGTGTGGATAACATTCAGGGCAATATTCTAAGTGGGTTCAATAAAGACTTCCAGACACTCATCTTCCTTGAGATTGAAAATCCAAATGCCTTTAAGCAGTGGCTTAAGAAGCAGATAAAATTCATTGCCACTGCGTCGGAAGTCATCGCCTTCAACCGCTTATTCAAGTTCACTAGAAAACGCCGCGACAAGGAAGGCACTGTGAAGGCGACTTGGGTGAACATCGCCTTTTCCTTTGAAGGATTGACTAAACTCACAAAGGATGCTATTTCTTTCACCGATATATCATTTAAAGCTGGACTGGCCGCACGTGCTAAAGACTTAAACGATCCAGTGGATGCTAATGGCAAGCCGATCGGTTGGCTTGTTGGCGGACCAGATAACGGCAAAGTTGACGTAGTTTTCATTGTTGCAAGTGATGAGCGTGCGGATATGCTGTCAGAAGTCGCACGCATTTTAGGAAGCGTTGTCGGATTTACCGATGGAAAAGGTAAAGCTCTAAGCAGTGGAGCCAAGATTACATTTATCGAAGAGGGAGCTAGCCTTCCACCACCCATCGTAGGAGCTGAGCATTTTGGCAACCTAGACGGAATATCGCAACCTGGTGTTCGTGGCAGAGTGTCTGATAATCCCAATGACTTTCTCACCCCCCGACAAAACCCAGAGAACCGGAATCAGGGTAAACCAGGGCAGGATCTTCTCTGGCCGGGAGAGTTCGTTTTCGGCTACGCGGGTCAGAACGAGAACGCTCAGAAACTGGAAGATAGTAAAGGTGATATCGTGTCGGCAGGACCAAGCTGGGCAGAAGATGGCTCTTTCCTTGTATTCCGCCGCCTACGTCAAGATGTGTTCAAATTCCATCAGTTTCTCAACAAAACTGCTGTAAACCTCAACACCAACCCGAGAAAAGTGAGTGCGAAGCTTATTGGTCGTTGGTCCAGTGGCGCACCCACCATCCGTACACCTGAAATCGATACCCCAGCAATGGGTAATGACGACTGCGCGAACAACAATTTTGAATTTAACGATGGGGGAGATTCACAAAAGCAAGTAACAGTCAACGCAGACGATTGCACGGATAATTTTCCTAAGTTTCCTGACAACGATGTTGTCATACCATCCAAGGATGCGACGGGTATTCGCTGCCCGTTTATCGCTCATACCCGCAAGTCGTATCCACGTAACGACAAAACACCTGGAGGTATAGACAACAAGACTGGACAAATCAGTATTGATCGCAGCGAAGTCACGACTCAAAAGCGCCGTATGCTGCGTCGTGGCATTCCTTTCGGTCCTATCTCTCCTTCAACTCCAGATAATCCACAACCAGACATAGACTTTGTTGATCGGGGTCTTCACTTCCTGGCCTATCAGACCTCAATCGTTGGTCAGTTTGAGTTTGTTACCAAGAACTGGGTCAACAATAAAGACTTTAGCACACAGGCTGCGACCAACCACGAGTGTCAGGGAAAACTACCCCTTGGTCAAGATCCAATTATTGGTCAAAGTAACGGTGCCAATGGCGATCGCACAAGGAAGTTCTTCATCCGCCTTGAAGATAACCAATCTAAATCTCGATGCGAGGAATTAACCGCACCTGAGGACTGGGTTATTCCCACCGGTGGTGGCTACTTCTTCGCACCATCGATTAGTGCTATGGAGAAGGTGTTGTCAAGCTGATAGATAGAGGTAAGTAGATGTACTCGCTCTTCCCTACCTCTGAACCGCTTCCATCCACTCAAGACACTTCTGCATCTGTTGGTGCATGGAAGCGGTATCGGCATGGTATCTCCGTCCATGACCCGGTAGTACCCACTCAAACGTGTAATTAGCTAAATTACGCATCGATTTTATCTGTTCTAAGTAGGAATACCAGCAGTAATCATGAAAAGCAATGAGTTGCTTGTCTGTATCTGACCAAGCGAGATGGTCGCCAGTGAAGAGAAACTTGTTTTTGTACAGTAGAACAGTGTGTCCTTTGCTGTGACCGGGAACGGGAATAATTAATAAGTCGGGAGCCAGTTGATATGGTTCTAAGCCTGTAAGCTGCATTTCGACACTGCGAGTCCCTGCGGTAATGTCGTCCTGATGAAGAATGCGATCGCACCCAAAATGTTCGGCAAACTTCTGATGATCCGCCACATCATCTCTATGCGTCAGGTACATATAACGTATCCCCCCCATATTTTCCAACCGCTTTACCAGTGGTGGTGTAAACCGAGGAGAATCAACTAGAATGTTACCTTCTGGTAGTTGAATAAAGTAGCTAGCAGCACCGTACGAATTTTCTGAGTGGTAGCCGCAATTGTAAACATTTTCCTCTATAGGGATCGGAAAACTCTGTTGAGCAACTTGGATATCTTGCGGCTTCTCAATTGTACCAATAGAACTGGTAGGGCAAGCTAACAAAGCTTGAAGTGCCTGTAATCGTTCCCTCTCGTTAGCTGGTTGATGATAGACTGCTGATTGTTCGCTATCTTCAATAAACACCTCTCTTGCCATCCACCGACAGGTATCACAATCAATACAGGAAGTATCAACGTAAAAATCGCCGCTAACATTTTGGGAGCGGCGCAGATTTAAATGAGCCATCTTAACCTCTTTCACCTGCTACTAACTACAGGGTGATAAACCTTCTATCACTACGCTAGCAAAATCATCATTAAAGTGGAGACAATATATTGATGCTTACTACCTGGATAGGGACCGTCAAAACCTGCTTCTTTCAGGTAACGAATTAACTCCCGGTGACTTATTGGTCCAAACTGTGGCATTAAGCAACCTGTTTACTAAAATTCAGGTCAATACCATCAAGGATCGGTAAAATATGACCCAAGCGCAGTCCTAAAATAATCCATCCTTCTAAAGCATCTTGCAAGTCTTCTCGGCAAGCTTCTAATGTCTGTGCATTTGCCCACACACCCCGACAATCAGGAATTTCGCCGTAAAAAGTTCCATCCTCCAGTAACTCGTAATTAGCTTTGTGCATTGCTAAATCAATGTAATGTGTCAGCATCTCTCAGTTTGAGAATTGAATACAACTGGTATTAGAGTTAATTATACAGGCTGATCGCAACTGACACACACTAGTACAAGTCGGCGGAAATAGAGCAACCATTTAAAATCCGTAAAAAGCCCATTCCATAATACTTTTGAATGAGTGACTTTTGAATGAGTGACTTTCGCCTTGCGGTACTAGTACGTCACGGCGTAAATAAACCACCCATCTGAAATAGTTAAAACCCTTACAAAATAAGGTTCTTTCTTTTTACTTTTTACTTTTTACTTTTGCCTTGTTGTACTAGTCTCAGCACGGCTGCGTTATGCCTTTGATGCTAAAAAACTGCTAGATTAGTAATAGTACAATTTATTTGACCACTAAGTAAACATTTGCAATAATTTAATTTTGTGAATGCTAAGATTCCCGACTTTTCTAAGAAGTCGGGAATCTCATTTTAGGACTGCTATTAGGTTAATCATACCAACCCGAGTTTTATGACTAACCTATCGCCTTATTACAAAGAGTTTGCTCCTCCCAATGAGATTGCACACCTTGTTGGTGCCTTTTGGAGCTTCTCAATGCCTGATAAAGCAGCTTGTAACCATTGCGTTCCGTATCGGGTTTTGCCTGACGGTTGCATGGATCTCATCTTTTGCTACCAGCGATCAACAAACGGTGGAATTTACAGACCGTCTCACCAAAAGACTGAAAAATCTGCCAGCCTCATTACAAGTAAGGGGTTTAGAGCCAACGTTGAAGCGGAAAAATCGCCCCAATTGTCAACTGGTATACAAAAAGAACAACTTTTCATGGGGCGATTTTTCCGGAGGCTGGCAGATTTTTCTAGGTAAAAGCCCAACCCACTTTAACAGTGTACGGCTCGACTAATATATACTACATAGTTGATATCAAACCTTCTACAGAGTTCATTGGAGTCCGCTTTCAGCCGGGAAGGGCAGGGCTATTCCTTAAACAGAATCCAATCGACTTATTTCAACAGGAAGCCAGAGCGCAGGATTGTTCTGAAAAATTCGTTCAGGTGTTCGATCAACTCTGTGAATGCAGTTCGACTGCTCAAGCGTTAAGCACTCTACACATAAACCTGTTAGAAATCCAGAGAGTGGATCGAGAAGATCTTTCGCCATCAATTTGTGAGGCGCTGAGACTCATTTCCACGCGCAAAGGGCAAATATCAGTCTCTCAGGTTGCCAGGGCTATTGGAGTTAGTGACAGAACATTACGACGAGGAGTGACGGCAGCAGTGGGATTACCACCAAAAGTGCTTGCTCGGATTCTGCGATTTCAGAGCGCAGTGTCACGTCTGCGATTAGCGCCAAAGGTGCAAACTGTTAAGGAACCGTTATCCTCTAATTTGTGCCGCATTGCTCTAGAGTGCGGCTATGCTGATCAAGCGCATATGGGACGAGAATTCCAGCAGTTAGCTGCATTAACCCCCTCGGCTTTCATTTCATGACAATTTGCACATCTGGTGTCCGATTTCTTCAAGACAAGGTGGGGTAACTTGAGGAACAATTTTAACGGACGACCGTTGAAAGCCTGCCCATGAAATTCTCCTATACTATTCTCTACGTCAAAAATGTTGCGGAATCTGTTGCGTTTTATGAAAAAGCCTTTAGTTTGAAACAACGATTCATTCACGAAAGTGGGCAATATGCAGAAATGGAAACGGGTGCAATCTCCCTTGCCTTTGCCTGTTATGAACTGGCGCACTCCAACCTACCACAAGGATTTCAAGAAAACAACTTATTTCAATTGCCTGCAGGAATTGAGATTGGCTTTGTCACAGATAATGTAGCAGTTGCATTTTCACAGGCTTTAGAAGCTGGTGCGCTCGCTGTTGTCAATCCCAAAGTCAAGCCTTGGGGACAAACAATTGCTTACGTTCGCGATTGAGATGGAATTCTTATTGAACTTTGTAGTCCCATGTAAAGACTCATGAAAACAAAAGCACCAAAAGAATTAACCCGATTCAGGTTAGGAACTAGATTTTGTTTAGAAGAAATTTGGATGTATATGGCAGTCCTAAATTATTCGGGAAAAACAAGATCCCCGACTTCGTAAGAGTTGGTCGGGGATATGTGTCTTCAATTTTCATAAATCAATTAGGATTGCAATAAATGACTAATTATCAGGTTAAACCAAATTACGGTATTGATGCACCAGAGGTTATCCGTCAGTTTCTTTTGATTGGATTTATAAGCGCGATCGCTGGTTGGTTCACTCCACCTTTGAGCATCTTTGGTAATACTATCTCCTTTGTTGATTCTGTTCTTTTTACTCTGGGTTTATTGCCGATTGCACTGGGCACTTCTATGATTGCTTACGGTATACGTGGAAAATTTAATATTCGCGAGCACATGCTTAATATCGTTGATTGGAAAGGTGACGAGAATGTCCTCGATATTGGTACAGGGCGAGGACTACTGATGATCGGCGCGGCAAAGCGTTTGAAAAACGGCAAGGTTATCGGGATCGATATCTGGAGAACTGAGGATTTGTCCGGTAACACTGTGGAAAATACTCTAATTAATGTTGAACTTGAGGGTGTAAAAGACAAAACTGAACTCAAAAATGAAGATGTCCGCAACATGCATTTTGCCGACAATTCATTCGATGTTATTCTTTCGCTATTGTGTCTTCACAACATCGACGACAAAACAGAGCGCGAAGTTGCCTGCCATGAGATTGCTCGGGTTTTGAAACCTGGCGGTACTGCTGTGATCTCGGATTACGTTAACATTTCTGAGTATGCGAAAGTTTTAGCGCAAGTTGGACTAAAAGTGGAGAAGCCAAAATCTTATTTTCTTGAGGCTTACTCGCTGATCTGGATGGTGGTTGCAACCAAAGGTTCTTCTTCACCCTGACTTTTCCCGTTATCTTTTTGGCGGAGCGATGTCTAGCTACAAGCCCAACGGGAAAGCAGTCGCCTACGGAGGAGCCAGTACTGTTCGCGCAGCGTCTCCCTTTGGGAGAAGGAGGGTTTCCCGACCTACTAGGGCTCTGGCGTTGGAAAGCCGTCATTCGCGCTGCCTCACCGCTCCGTGTTTACGCGAACTCAGTCCCTATCCTAAAGTTCTATACTCTCGTGAGCTATTGTCATTAAATATAACTTGTTGATAATCAACTGGGGTGTGAAACCCCAGCCCTGATCAATGGTTCCCGACTTCACGGGAAAAGTCAGGTGCGTTCAAGAGCTAACGATTGAGTTAGCCCGCGCCACCGGAGTGTTAACTCGTAGAGGCATTGCGTGTAGCTAACCAACGCTCAAAAGATCGGGGGCTTTCACCACTCCGTCTACCTGCCAACAACCCCTCAACTCCAATATGCTCATCAATATCTGCCCACTCAATTGCGTAGCCATCACCCAAGATTTGCCAGTTTTGCCGTTCTTTAGGTGAAGCGTGCATTAAACGAGGATACCAGGCTAAAGGAATACTGAGGCTACGACCGTCAGCTAAGTCTACAATCAGCTTCTCATTAGAAACGGTAACTTGATTTGCAATTGGCTCTGTCTCAAGTGTCACAGTAATCATCCCATGCAACCAGCAACAGTGTTTGATGTTGTTCTACTAGCCTAGCAATTTAATTCAACTCGTGTTCCTTAAAGCCTCGGTTTTTCTCCAAGGAAATAGGAGCGAGCCAAAATTTAACAATTTGCTTATCCCGCTTGACATGAATATGGGGAGGTTCACGCCGATCTGAGCTAAAGAAGATGAAACTATAAGGGCCATCTTGAAGAACCGTGGGTATTAGCAGATGTGATTTTAGGCTTGTCATCAAGTATGAGACACCGTCTAAAACCTGTCAACATTGATTGTAGTATTGGTGGTCTGCTATCCTCTTGCATATTCTAGGCTTCACCCGACTTCAGTCTCCGTAATATTTACGTAAGCATTTTCAGTAAACAAAGGCACACAATCACTAACATTAAAAGCTGCTGCTAATTCAACGTCTAACTCAAAGCCTTTTGCGATCAACTCTTTTCCCGAACTACATTTTTGTAAATACGCTTGCAAATCTTTCTTAAAAGTATGAAATGCTGCAACAGCGGTTTCTGCTTCTGGAGACAAATTCCCATTTAAGAAACTGAGAATTGCTCCAGCACCAATTAAGTCTTCCCAAGCAGGTCGTAGAGTATCATCTTCCCACTTTTCACCTGCAGGAATAACTGCAATTCTAGATCCATATTTTTGGGCAAATTGTGCCACAGCTTCACAGTTTCGTAAACTACCTGCTATAGTTGGAGTCTTAAGAGTCAGCAGTGTCAAGGTCGAACCATTGGGAGATGGCACAACGAGCTTAGTCCCCGCAGGAATTTTAGTTAAAGATGCAGGGGAAAGTGAATAGCTTTCTTTAGATAAACGACCTCTTGATAATTCTGCTTGCACAGATTTTGCATATTCAAGGGCAGAATCATCTTTCCATCGGTATGGATAAATAATTGCACCATTGTTTGTAGCAATTTCTACAGAAGTTGAGAAAGATAGAATATCAACTATAACAATGACATCACTAATAGGTGCGAGTTGAGAAACCCCTTTTGCACCCCATTCCAATCGTAGGTCAAACTCTGCTTGGTCAAAAATCATTATTTGAAAATTTCATCTCCCTTGTTTTTTGCTACTAAGTAAGTAGGTCAAATTAAACATAAAATACACCCTTAGTTCATAGTGAGCGCGGAAGCGCTCAGGGTAAAGGGGACAAATACATGTGGGGACTTACAGGCATTTCCTAGTAAATATAAAACAGTCGTAGGGGCGAACGGCTGTACCCTACGGGAACGCCTGAAGGCGAACGCCCTTACAAACTGTGTGGTTCATAGAGAGTGAAAACTGCTGTAAACCCGTGACTCTCTTCAGTCGCCCAGACGGTTCGGACATTCTGGTGAAGAAATAAATGGTGTTGTCGCTCCCGAAACGCACCTCGCACTTGTTTAAGTTCGATTAATATAATAGAGGTGCAAGTGCTGTTTCTACTCTTAAAATAATTCAATTAAAAAGGATTGCTATGAAATGGCGTGTGATTCTTGAACCAGATCCAGAAACAGGCGATTGGGCTGCATGGTGTCCAGAGTTACCTGGCTGCACTTCAGCAGGAGAAACCGAAGAAGAAGCCTTGGAAAATATTAAGGAAGCAATTCTACTTTATTTACAGCCGGAATCGATAGACTTAGTTCCAGGCGCGATTACAAGGGAAATTGTCCTCTCATGAGCGATCGCATCCGTCGTCTGACGGCTAGAGAAGTTGAGACTATTTTAAGACAATTTGGATTTCAACTGATTTCTCAAAAAGGTAGCCACCGCAAATGAAGAAATGAAGACGTTGGACTGCAAGTCATTGTCCCCGAACATAAAGGACGCACTTTACCCATTGGAACACTACGGAATATTTTTTTTGGGAACACAAATTCCTGAGTCTGAATGGAGAAGCTGAAATAATTTTGATATTAAGCTTTTGCACCTTTGAGAAACTGGGTTTGCGGAAAAACCCAGTTTCCAGGTAAATTCTAGCTAACAAGTAGATGCAACTTATTTGCTACAGAACCAATTAGGTAATGAGTGAAGGGAAGGCTGTCAATCACCATACCCAAACACAACAGCATCATGTAGGAGATGGAATAAAGAAATAAATCTTTAGCGAGAGTACGATCTTCTGGATTGTGGAGTAAGCACCATGCTTTGTAAATAAAAACTCCTCCTAACCCAAGTGCGATCGCCCCGTAAAAGATTCCACTGACATGTAAAGGATAAATCAGTAACAAGGTTGTTGGGACTGTAATCAAAGTGTAAATCCAAATCTGGCGCACTGTTGCTTCTGCACCTGCTACCACTGGTAGCATTGGTATACCAACCTTTGCGTAATCATCCCGAATCATCAAAGCTAGTGCCCAGAAATGGGGTGGTGTCCATAAAAAGACAGAGGCAAAGATGATCCATGCTGCCCAGCTTAAAGTCCCAGTGACTGCTGCCCAACCCACCAATGCTGGCACGGCTCCTGCCGCACCACCAATCACGATATTTTGAGTGCTGTGGCGTTTCAGCAAGTGAGTATAAATTAAGACATAAAACACCATACCTGACATTGCTAGCAAAGCGGCTAGCAAGTTGGCGAATACAGTCAGTATGGTGAAGGAAATGATAGCCAGAACGCTGGCAAAAATCAGTGCATCACGCGACTGTACTCTGCCTGAAGGCAAAGGACGATGGCGTGTGCGCTCCATGTCATAATCAATATCTCGGTCATACACACAATTAATCGTCTGGGCGCTTGCAGCGGCCAAAGTGCCGCCAGTCAGAGTGACTAATAACAGCAATGGATCTACTTGTCCTCTAGCAGCAATCCACATACTACCAGCAGTGGTAATCAACAACAACGGAATGATCCGAGGTTTCGTTAGCTGGTAGTAACTCTGAATAACTTGTAGAAATGATCCGTGGTGCTTCGAGACATTAGTCTCAATCATTTTAGCCCTAGTTCCTTATTTTTCAATCAACTTGTAGACAAGTGTTGGTAGTTAGTGGTTATTTGGTTGGTTAGTAGTTAGCATCTCAAGTTTGGATCATAAATACTAACTAACAGTTACCAGCTAACAATTTCCCCACAATCGATAGTTATGGATTCAACCCTTGCGCTTGTTTACTGTAGGCGTTAAGATCGCGGCTTGTTGCCCAGTCCCGCAATGCTAGAACAGTAAATACTACCAAAGTGCCGAGCAAAGCGGCTCCTATGGCTTGGTGAGATACAGTGAGTGGTTCAACTTGAAGACGTAACTTTAAAGTGGCAACTCCTAACACGATTTGTAATACCAACAAACCCCCAGCAATATTTGCCAGTCGTCGTAAAGCTGGATGCAGTGCTGGTGTCCGCCAAGAAACAAATACCAAGAATAAGGTTGCCACAGTTGGCGGTAAGACGCCACCGATATGGCTGTACATAATTGTGCAAAGCTGGGATATGCCGAAGCATTGGTGGAGTGCCCAGCGAGATCCAACCAAAGCACCTAGTAAACTTTGCAAATAAACCAAAACAGATGCCGTTAACCCTAGCCAAGGCAACTTACCAACGGTTCCGGTTCCCTCATAGGAGGTGAGTGCCGTACCGATCGCCAGTAGGGTAGTGAAAAACAACAGCGCTGTTCCCAAATGCGCGGTCACGATATCAAACCGCAAAAGTTCGGTAACAGTCAGTCCCCCTAGTATACCTTGGAAGACGATTAAAAACAGGGCGAATGTGGATGCCCAAGGAAGCCATTTGGGTAATAACTGACGCTGCCACCAAGACAATCCGACGAGTGCGATCGCGCTTACACCAATCAATGCTGCATCCAACCTGTGAAACCATTCCAAGAAAACCTGAAAATTCATTTGCTTGGTTGGCACAAGTTCCCCGTAGCACAAAGGCCAGTCTGGGCAAGCGAGTCCAGCATTCATCACGCGAGTAGCACTGCCTATTGCCATCAAAATCAAGGTAGCCACACACATTTTCCACACCAAGCGACGAATTCGTTCCTTTGGCTTCTGGTGGTGTGTAGCCGCTACACTTTGTTGTTCCAGGACAAATTCGCTCATGAAAAATTCCTTCTGCCCGCTTTTCGTAAGCTATCAAATTTCTAAAAATCAGTCAGTCCCGAACGGACACTTTGCCAGGACTTAAACAAAGGCAAGCAAGTGTCGCCCTATTTCCACCCTAGCGTATAGACCAGAGTTAGAGATTGCCTCTTACCATATACAATGAATCACTTTAACAACTTATAGCTTGAAGCTTTAGGGATTTTTTAAGTTGTGGGGCAGTTTGTAGCACTTTGAGGCTGAAGCCCTAGACTACAAGTCTGTTAGTAGCAATCACTCTAAATCCAATAAATTTTTTCCTAGAGTTACATCCACCTTGCGGCACATCTGAAGAAATCTTTTCGCTTGTATTCCATAAAATTAATAAAAATTTTATGCGTTTATAGCCCATGTCTTTAAGGCTGCACTACTGTAGTAAGTGAACAAGCAGATTTGTCCAAGGTAGTAAAGTCGTTAACTCCCCCTAACCGTGAAAATTCCCAGTTCAATTTGGACATTACTCATTGGCATCTTGCTGACCCTAGTCAGCCTTTGGTACGGTCAATATCATGGTCTACTACCAACAGCAGCGACCAATGAAGCGAACTTAGTTGACGGTCTGTTCAACGCGATGATGACCGTCTCTGTAGGTATATTTTTGCTCGTAGAAGGTATTTTAATATATGCTGCGGTGAAATATCGGCAGCGTGCAGGTGACAATGCGGACGGTCCGCCAGTCTACGGCAATGTACCGCTAGAAATTCTCTGGACGGCAATTCCAGCTATTATCGTTATTGGTATCTCAGTTTACAGTTTTGATGTGTACAACGAAATGGGTGGCTTCGATCCCCATGCCGTCCATGAAGCCCCAGCACCTCAAGCAATGCAAATGCCGGGTGCAGCGATCGCCGCAACTTTAAGCGATACACCACCTAGTACAGAACCCAACCTCAATCAGGAGAAGTCTGATGAGGCAATGCAAGACCCCGCTACAGCATCAATTCGCAATGCTGACCAAATTCCTCAAAAGCGAAATGCTCCTGGCGTAGGGATCGTTTCTCCCACCATTGGTGCAGAAGCTAAAAAACAAGGTAAACAACCTGACTTGATGGTGAACATCACAGGTTTGCAATACGCCTGGATTTTTACATACCCCGAAACTGGTGTCACCTCTGGTGAACTGCATCTTCCACTCGGGCGAGAGGTCAAAGCCAATATGACAGCAAATGATGTGATTCACGCCTTCTGGGTACCAGAATTTCGCCTCAAGCAAGACGTTATCCCCGGTCGGCAAAGTGAGATTCGCTTCACACCTAATAAAGAAGGCAATTATACCCTAATCTGTGCCGAACTGTGCGGACCTTATCACGGTGCAATGAGAACACAAATTGTTGTCGAAACACCAGAAGCATTTGACAAGTGGACACAAGAACAGCTTGTCGCCAGTAGTGAAACTCTCAAGCAAGCAATTGCTGTGAATCCAGCAGAACTGTCTCCGGCTGAATTTCTTGCTCATCAGACCAGCGAGATGGGAATTAATCCAGAAATCTTACATCAAATCCATCACTAGTTATTGGTTAGTAGTTAGTAGTTAGGAGCAAATCTCAACTAACAACTAATTACTAATAACTAACAACTAACAACTGACTTTTATGACCCAAACACAAATACAAGAAAAAGCTAATACCCCCGCTCTAAGTCATGAGCCGGGGATCAGAAAGTGGCAAGACTACTTTACCTTTAACACCGACCACAAAGTAATTGCGATTCAATATTTAGTTACCACGTTCGTTTTCTACTGTATGGGTGGCGTGTTGGCTGAGTTGGTTCGTACAGAACTTAGAACCCCAGAAGTAGATTTTGTCACTCCAGAAGTGTATAACAGTCTGTTTACACTGCATGCCACAATCATGATTTTTTTGTGGATCGTGCCAGCAGGTGCAGGTTTTGCTAACTTCCTGATTCCCCTGATGATTGGGGCAAAGGATATGGCATTTCCCCGCCTCAATGCTGTTGCCTTTTGGATGATCCCGCCTGCTGGATTATTGCTGATTAGCAGTTTGTTGGTGGGCGATGCACCGGATGCAGGTTGGACTTCTTACCCTCCCCTCAGCTTAGTCACAGGTCAAGTGGGTGAGGGAATTTGGATTATGAGTCTTCTCCTTCTGGGGACATCTTCGATTTTGGGAGCAATTAATTTCCTCGTCACCCTGATCAAGATGCGGACGCCAGGTATGGGATACCATCAAATGCCCTTGTTCTGCTGGGCAATGTTGGCAACCTCGGCGCTGACACTGGTATCTACTCCAGTACTGGCAGCCGGTCTCATCCTGCTAGCTTTTGACTTAATTGCCGGCACAACATTTTTTAATCCAACTGGTGGTGGCGATCCGGTTGTGTACCAGCATATGTTTTGGTTCTACTCCCACCCAGCGGTTTACATTATGATTTTGCCTTTCTTTGGGGCAATTTCTGAAGTGATCCCGATTCATTCCCGCAAACCAGTTTTTGGCTATAAAGCGATCGCCTACTCGAGTTTGGCGATCAGCTTCTTAGGGTTAATCGTCTGGGCGCACCATATGTTCACCAGTGGCGTTCCTGGTTGGTTGCGGATGTTCTTTATGATCACGACCATGATCATCGCCGTACCCACAGGTATTAAGATTTTCAGCTGGTTGGGAACCATGTGGGGTGGCAAAATCCGGCTGAATAGTCCCATGTTGTTCGCAATGGGCTTTGTGGGCACTTTTGTGATTGGCGGTATTAGTGGTGTGATGTTGGCGGCAGTTCCGTTCGATATACACGTTCACGATACTTATTTTGTGGTAGCGCACCTGCACTACGTTTTATTTGGTGGTAGTGTTCTGGGTATTTATGCAGCGATCTACCATTGGTTCCCCAAAATGACCGGGCGAATGTTGAACGAATTTTGGGGGAAGGTTCACTTTACCTTGACAATAGCTGGTCTAAATATGTGCTTTTTACCCATGCACAAGCTGGGGATGATGGGTATGAACCGTCGGATTGCACAGTATGACCCTAAATTCACGCTGCTGAATGAAATCTCCACTTATGGCGCTTATATACTGGCAGTTTCGACATTCCCCTTCATTTTCAACGCGATTTGGAGTTGGATGTACGGACCGAAAGCAGGTAATAATCCCTGGAATGCACTGACCCTAGAGTGGATGACAACTTCACCACCTGCGATCGAGAATTTTGATGAACTGCCGGTACTGGCAACTGGTCCCTACGACTATGGTTTGGAGAACGCCAGCAAGGGTGTACCCTTATCTAGTCCCGATCCTACTTTGTCTGCCGGTCCAAACTCAGTGTTACGTGCCGAACCTGACGAACCATATCCATCGATTGCTAACCGTAAGGAATAGAGTTAGAAAGTAGTATTAGTGGTTAGTTGTTCAAAACTCCTAACCACTCACTATTACATACTCCCAATCATCTCCTAATAGATATTAAAGATTTATGCAAAGTCAAACAATTGACCCAGATAAGACTGCCCTAAATCATCACCACGCTGCGACTGTGGCAGAAGCCCATCACGAAGAACACCCAGATCATCGTCTCTTTGGGATCGTTGTGTTCCTGATTGCTGAAGGGATGATTTTTATGGGGTTATTCGGTGCATATCTAGCTTTCCGTTCGACAATATCTGTTTGGCCTCCAGAAGGAACACCAGAATTAGAATTATTGCTACCTGGCGTGAACACCATTAATTTGATTGCTAGTAGTTTTGTCATGCACAATGCTGATACTGCTATCAAAAAGAATGATGTAAAGGGGATGCAAACCTGGTTGGGAATTACTGCCGCTATGGGTATTGTTTTTCTGGTAGGGCAGGTTTATGAATATACTCATTTAGAATTTGGTTTGACAACAAATTTGTTTGCCAGTGCATTTTATGTATTGACTGGCTTCCACGGATTGCACGTGACTCTTGGTGTTGTGGCAATTCTGGCGGTATTGTGGCGATCGCGTGTTAAGGGTCACTACAGTAACGAAAAGCACTTCGGTGTTGAGGCAGCCGAAATCTATTGGCACTTCGTTGACGTGATTTGGATTATCCTTTTCGGTTTGCTGTATCTGCTTTAAGCATTCAGCATTTAGTTGTAGGGACGCGGCAAACAGCTTGTCTCTACAACTGCTTTGAAACGCTTTCGCGGCAAGTCTCCTGGATTTTACCGTAATTATTAAGTAATTCTCAAGACCCGAAGTGAATCAAAGTGTGGCGACACCAATGTTAAGCGCCACTCGTTTCAGTCCTTCATCAAGTGTTGCAAGAGGTAGTGCTTCACGCAGTGCAAGTTCCAAATATGCGGCATCATAAGATGTAAGCCGATGAGCTCGAGCTATGGTAAGCACATCAGTAAATGCCTTTTCCCCAGTTTTTACATCAACGATAATAGGAAGCCCACTCAAAAGTTGAAGGAATTGAGTAATCTTTGCTTGATTGGTTCGTCCTCTTCTTTCACTTATCGCCAGGACATTTGCAACCTCAAGAAACCAGATAGAAGGTACTTTTGCTATTGCTTGGGCAAGATTGTCAAGTAATGAGTCGGTAAACTCTGTTGCTTCGTCCTCAAAGCACCACGTCATTGTAATTGAGCAGTCAAGAACAAAGTTCATCGTCTGCCCTCATTAATCATATCTCGTACAGAGAGTCCTTCTAAGGTATGCCCGAGTCGGAACTTCTTTAACTCTTCAATTACTGCCCGAACGTCACGCTGTCTGTCTCTATCCACTGGGACAAGTCGTGCAATAGGGACTCCGTGCCTTGTAATTACAAACTCTTCTCCCTTTTCAACCCGTTCAAGAAACGCAGGAAGATGGGTCTTCGCTTCATATGAGCCAATTGATTCCATAAAAACAATAGTCTAGTCTTAGACTAGTCTAATTTTTTATAGGTTAGTTGTCCAGCTAGTGACGGCGGAAATAGAGTTATACCAAGTTGAAAAAAGAATGTGACAAATGCCTATGTAGGGGCGAACGGTGAGACAGTCCCGTTACCGGGATTCGCTTCATTTCAACTATGGATTTACCTTCAGGGCTCCAATAAATATTTGGAGTTTCAGTCCCGTTACCGGGATTCGCTTCATTTCAACATTTATCTTCTTTATCCTTATGTAGTTTATTCTTACGTTTCAGTCCCGTTACCGGGATTCGCTTCATTTCAACCCATCTGTTTGGGCTAAATTTATCATTCATCGTTAATTGTTTCAGTCCCGTTACCGGGATTCGCTTCATTTCAACGTAGATTCTTCTATTAATACCCACCAATCCGATGGATGTTTCAGTCCCGTTACCGGGATTCGCTTCATTTCAACCCCGCGCACTAAAAGGCGCTTTGGATATGGGTTTCGGACTGTGTTTTGCCAAAGCTCCACTTTTTCATAAAAATCATCGCCCCAAATAGGTCAATTCAAACAACTTGAAGTCTAAAAGTATTGATTTTTCAAGGTTCTGAATTTGGCAAACCCCCTAGGGTTTTCGACCTCGCTTCGGTTTGCCAAAAATCGCTCTCGATGAACCTATCATAAAACTATTACCTGCTGTTGTCGAGGTTGTTTGGAGTGTTTTGTCTGATGCCTGCATTTAGATATTCAAGGGAAGTTCGCATATTATTGACGATGAGTAATCACAAGAACTCAACTCGCCCAATCATCTCTTCAGGTGAAAACACTTGGTAAATTAGAGTCAGTCTTGCAATAATCTCACCGATGGAACGAGTTCCCTTTTGGCAAAAAGCGATACCCGGATGAGTTTGAGTATAGCTGGCAATCCGCAAAAAATCAGTATCTTGGGTAAAGATAACACGATGGTTCGCGCAAATAAACGCTAATTGCTCCTCATCGCTTTTGGTAAGTAGTCCAACCTCTTTCGTCGTGGTTACATCAATGCCGTTGCGACGCAATCCAGCAGCAATAGCCAGATCTGCATTTTCATCCAAATGAAACTGAATTCTCTGACTCACCCTGCAAGTTCCTTAATTTTTCTTGTAAACGAGAAGGGTAATTTTGCTTAAAAGCTTCCACAAATGCTTCATCTTCTGCCAAAGTACGATCAATAGTTTCTTGGTGGTCAAAATAATACGCCATTGCTGCATGAAGACAAGCCATTGACAGATCGTACTTTGTAGCAATTTCTGGCAATGAAAGTCCCATCTTCAAATGCATGATCGCAATGTCTTCGACTGCAATTCTGGTTCCTGCAATGCGTGGTTTTCCGCCACGAACTCCAGGTGTGATTTCAATGTGTTCTGTGCTGACAGATAGCATAGATAAAATTTGAGGTTGAGGAGTCTTGTTTCAGTCCCGTTGCCGAGATTCGCTTCATTTCAACTTTCAACGGCTACAACAAAACATTTTTCATACAAAGTCTTGTTTCAGTCCCGTTGCCGAGATTCGCTTCATTTCAACTCTGGGAGCACATGCTCGTTATGTCGATCATACAACTGGTTTCAGTC
>CALMVQ010000280.1 GCA_937873135.1 uncultured Scytonema sp.
CGGTGTCCGCAAGAAAAAATACCACGTAATTGCTGGTATCGCTTGTACCCGTAAAGCCGATGGCGTTCTACCCAACAAAACCTCCGCCGACGAGGCCCGCAAAGCTGGCCGCTACGCCTACGACAAGCCCACGCCGGACAACAGCATCATGTTGCTGGTCGATCACCAGATCGGCCTCATGGTCGGCGTGCGTGACTTTGTGTCCCTGTCCGAGTACAAGAGTAACGTGGTCGGTCTGGCGCGCACCGCCAAGGCACTCAACATCCCGACCCTCATCACCTCTTCCAACGCCCAGTGGCAAAACGGCGATACGCTGCCCGAGATCAAGGAACTCTTCCCCAACCAGCCGATCTATCGGCGCACCGGCATCATCAACTGCTACGAGGACCCAACCTTCCGTCAGGCGTTGGAGGGCATCGTGGAAAGCACGGGCCGTCGGCACATCATCATCGCCGCCGTGACGATCGGCACCTGCTGTGCCTTCCCGACGCTCTCCATGCTCAACGACGGCTACAAGGTGTTCCCGGTCGTGGACGCCTGCGGGGCCTGGAACCGCTACGAGACGGAAGCCGCCATGTCGCGCATGAGCAACGCGGGGGCCGAGTTGGTCACCACCTTCGCCCTGACCTGTGAGTTGCAGGCCGACTGGAAGCTGCCTACTGCCAACGCCATGCTCGACCCGTTCAATCAGAACCTGCCGGAGTATGCCTTTGTGATCGCGAACTTCTGGAACAACGCCAACCAACACGCGGTTTCTGATCCGTTTGGGACAGTGAAGTAAGCGACCCAGCATCTACGACGGCTGTGTTGCAAAAACAGGAGTAACAGGTGGTAGGGTGAGGGATTGTGACCGTTCGTACCGCTCCCCATGGGGTGTGGTCAAAACTTGTTGGTCAGTCCGCGATCGTTAAATATATGAAGCTAAGTTATAGTAAATTGTAACGAACTGTGAAGCATGAGTAATCTACGGTAAAAACGTGATATTAGTGGAGAATGCTGCATAGCTGACGGGTTGTCTACATGTCCTTTAAAAGAAAAAGGGTCACGCGTTTCAAACGCTGACTCTTTCATTCTCTCTACAAAAAAGTACATGTATTTACTGTAGATAAAAAAAATTAACGAACCAAATGATTGAGTCCATGAGCCGAAAAAGTAGAACACGATAGCCGCATGAGCCGAACGTAACTTATGCATAGAGATTTCTTCTACACCATGTGGAGGTTGCAGCGAGTCTTTAAAAATCTCTACAACTTTGCGGTTAACAGTTGAGTTTTTTCGGCTGTCAACTTCGGTCAGTAGTGCTTTTTTAAAAAATTAGCTTTTTGTAGCTCCTTAGTGAAGTCCATTTCGGACAAAGAAGATTTATTTAAATCTAATTCAGGGGTGAGGAGGTGGAATTCAGTGCTTTTCAAGCTGTAGAATATTTCTATCAACCCGGAAAGGTAGCTAGGGTTCCGCTAGTCTATACTAGGTCTGGACCAAGCGCTACATCGTGCCATTCATAGGCAGACACCTTAGAGGAAAAAAAATCCAGAGGGGATAGGTTGACACATTTTTTTGTGTCTTCTTTACTAAGGTGATTCTGCATGAATAGTTTTGCATTTACACTTGTCTTAGTTGCTGCCTTTGTCCATGCAGCCTGGAATCTTCTCACTAAACGTGCAGTCGGAGGAATTGCTTTTGCTTTTCTCATCAATGCATTATCGACCTTGATCTATACACCTTTCACTATTGGTGTCCTGCTCCTTAAACACCCGAACATAAATTTTATTGCTCTATTGATGATTGTTGGGAGTGCTTTGCTCCACATTGCTTACTTTTTGGTACTGCAACGTGGCTACTCTTGGGGCGACTTCTCTATGGTATACCCCTTGGCAAGGGGGACTGGTCCCCTACTTTCAACTATTGCTGCCATCGTAATTTTGGGAGAACGACCAACCCCAATTGCTCTATTAGGCATTTTGTTCATTGGTGTCGGGGTATTCATTCTCATAGGTGATCCCCGTAAGTTTTGGCACAACAATGCCCGTACTGCTGTGATTTATGGTGTGCTGACAGGCATGCTGATTGCTGCTTACACTCTCTGGGATAAATATGCAGTCAGTCAGTTTCAGGTGTCTGCCATCCTATTGAACTATGGCTGCGACCTGTTTGAGACCTTACTACTGATCCCCTTTGCTCTCTACCAGCGGGATCAAGTTCGCCTTGAATGGAACACGCACAAGTTTGAAGCTTTAGGCGTTGCTTTACTCAGTCCTCTAGCATACATCTTAGTTCTAACTGCAATGGTGTTCACACCTGTAAGCCATGTTGCGCCTATTCGAGAACTCAGCATCTTGGTAGGAGCTACGCTGGGGGCAAGATTCTTCTCAGAAAGAGAAGTGATGCGTCGGCTGTTTGCTTCTGTTGTGATGGTATTGGGAGTCATCTTGCTAGCCTTCAACTAGTACTTTGTTAACCAAGAAATGATGTGTCGTTCGCGACGCGGAGAGTGAATATGTCTCCGCGTTCCCGTGTTTCCGTTACATTTTTCGTGAGACTTGAACGGACAACCGTCTTCTTGACGCTCGCGCCTTGGTTGCTGACCCCGGCAGACTTCACCTCCGCTTCGGCGGTTGATCTGCTTTGTTACTGCGACTGTCGCAAAGCGAGCCTACCAGAATCCTCTGTCCGGCAGCGAAGTCTTGGGGAGAGAGTACTCTCTCCCTAGAGCTTCGCGACTTTGCGTCAATAACTGCCTCAAAATGCTCCATGATATTCATTTTTAGTGAGGATTTTGTCGTTAGCGTTAGCGGTAGCGGTAGCGACGAAGGAGCGTCAGCGGTAGCGAGTCTTCTCCCAAAGGGAGACGCTACGCGAACGAGCGCTACTGTTGTCCGTTTTTGCAACTGTGTTCATCCCAACCGTGCCACTTCCACGCTCCTCACAAAGGAACTCTACAACCAAGGTATCGCTTTCTTCGCGTCCTCAAAACTTTGAAACTTGCGTGGCTTCCACCCCTCTTCAAACGCTTTTCTGAGGAAATTTGTAGCGTGGTCGCCGTCTTCTATTCTATGTTTGTGTTCTAATAAGCACAGAAAGGCATCCTCTATACGGTGTGGATAACCATTGATTGCATCTTGCAGGTCGATGCATTCTGGATCTACTCCAAGTATTTCTGCTGCAAACCAGTACTGTAAGAAGATTTCTTTCTCATCCTCATCTAAGTATAGTGGCATCGGTAACCAGAATTTTTCCGGCTCTGGTTCCCTTTGCCCCAACAAAACTTCTGCAAGTCTTGCTAATCTGCTCATCTCGCTCAAATTTATCATATTTACACTAAGTAAGTTATTGTTTTACTTAGTGTTCCCAAACACAAAACACGAACGAGCGATCGCATAGAGAAAATATGTCTTGCATAAATCTCAATCTATATTTTTCGGCTCTTATGTACAATGAGCGTTTGACTTGTAAAAGAGATTGGGGACTGGGTACTCGTCCCAAAATTTGTCTGTGGATAATAGCCCAATCCATAATTTTTCCGAGTTCAAACCCAATCCCCAAGCGGCATTCCTCAGCACCACTAACCAACAATATAGTGAATCCCGGAATGCCGCGAGCAGTTGAACGCAAAGCTCGCCGGACAGAGTACTCTGACGCCCTTGACTTCGCGCGAAGCTACAGCCCAAGGGAAGCTTCCCCCGGCAGACTTCGCGACTTTGCGCTAAAATAGCAGACTTTCTTTAACCGCTTTTTACCATGCCTAAAACATACATCATCCCCGTCAAGTCAGTCGCCCAGCTTCATTCCTTTGGAAGCCACAAGTTCTTTGTGGCGACGGCGATAGTCGAGAGCTTTCCCACAGATTTACCTTTGACACCCAATATCAGAGAGCCGAACAAAAAGGTATCGATTTTCAAAGAGATATTAGAGACTTTGAATTCTGCCCCATCCAAGTTTTTTGATCGCAATAATGGAATTAAAATTTCTGCATATAAAGCCAAGATTCACAAAACGTCGAGTGGAGAGGAAATACACGTAGAGT
>CALMVQ010000281.1 GCA_937873135.1 uncultured Scytonema sp.
TAACACTTTTGACTTTTGAATGAGTGACTTTTAACTTCCGCCTTGCGGTACTAGTTTTATGATATTGGTGCCGTGACATGTTAGTTTAATTCTCCTGCGGCTAATTTTGCTCAAAAGAGCATAAATACTTATAAACTAACTATTGATACTCCTGCAATGCCCCTAACTTCCGAATCCTTGGCCAAATCGATGCCACGGCAATCACCACGACAATGGTACCAATTCCGCCACCGACAACGGAAATGACCGGACCAAACAAAGCAGCAGTTAAGCCAGACTCGAATTCTCCCAACTCATTAGAGGCACTAAGAAACACATTGTTGATGGCAGCAACTCGGCCACGCAAATGATCGGGAGTCCGGATCTGAACTAAGGTATGACGAATGACAACGCTAATACTGTCGAGTGCGCCACTTAATACTAGCATCAGCAGTGACAGCCAAAACCAATGCGATAGCCCAAAGATCACCGTGACAATCCCGAAGCCCATTACCGACCAAAGTAAGGCTGGTCCGGCTTTGCGTAATGGTGGTAGATGTGTTAAAATAACTGCCATAACCAGTGCGCCTATAGATGGGGCAGCTTGTAGATATCCCAACTCCAATGGTCCCACTTGCAAAATATCCTTGGCGAAAATGGGTAGCAATGCAACAGCACCCCCTAACAATACGGCAAATAAATCTAGCGTCATTGCGGCGAGAACGAGTTGATTTTGCCAGATAAATTTAGCACCTGCAGATAGTGCTTTTAACGATATTGGTTCTTTGGATAAAGTTGTGTTTTGCTCTCTGAGCGCTACTGTTAACGCAAAACACAAAAGGGCTGCTATTGCTGCTAGTACATATACCCATGTGGCACTTTTCAAACCAGCGATCGCAAATCCTCCCAAAGCGGGACCAATGACTGTGGCTAGTTGAAAAGTGGTACTATTCCAAGTAGCGGCATTCGTAAAAACACTGACAGGGATCAACTGCCACATCAACGCATCACTGGCAGGTTTCAAGAATGCCCTCGCCACGCCTATTAAGACTAGGCATGTATAAACTAAGACAATTGAGCCTTGATGATAGGAAAGAACAGCCAAACTGAGCGAGCAAAGAGCTAACATTATAACTGAGATTAGCATAGTACGTTTGCGATCGCGTCCGTCGGCAACATGTCCTGCAATCAAACTTAGGGCAATCATGGGTAAGACTTGCGCCAGCCCTACCCCACCTAAGACCATCGCTGAATTGGTACGCTCGTAAAGTTCCCAGCCAATGGCCACTGTCTGCATCTGCGCCCCTGTAAACAGGAGTACGCGCCCAATCATAAATAGTCGATAGTCTCGAAACCTCAAGGCTGCAAAGGGATCGTGTTTTGCCACCTCAGCTTCACGGAGCTTTTTTAACTGATGATCGCTCGAAGACATTTTTTAGTAAAGCCAAACCTTCTTCAATGTGTGATACTTGCTCTGGTGTCAAATCGTCTAGAATGTCAGCAATATGAGCGCTCGTTTTCTCTTGGGATTGCGTAAAAAGCAACTTACCCTCTTCAGTTAAATTGAGAACAACTCGCCGACGTTCCTGAGGGTTTTCAGTGCGTTGCACCAGAAGGCGTTGTACTAAGCGTTCTATTGTTGTTGATGCTGTAGCACAGGTGACACCTAGATGTTCTGCGACTTCAGATAATGAGGTACCGGGATTACGATTGATAAATGATAGCGATCGCAACTGGGGTATAGAAAGAGAGTCAGCATTGTGACTACGCATATCTGCTCGGATAAACCGCATCAATAAGGGAATTGTTTCCATCACTCTGGCGGCACATTCTTCAGAGGGTTTACCGAGCTTCATGGGATTATTTTCTCCTGGTTACATCGCCACCCGTGGATAAAGTCGTCCACAGATGATCGTTAAACCTATTAATGTTAGCAAGAGAATTGTACAGTCCAACCCAAATCCATACACACTGGAGCCATTAACTATCATTGTACCACGTAAGGCATCAACTTGATAACTCAAGGGATTGATACTGGAAATAATATGCAGCCAACCTGGCATCAGTGATAAGGGATAGATCGCATTACTGGCAAAAAACAACGGCATTGTTAGTAATTGTCCTACTCCGGTAAACCGTTCTCGCGTTTTTACTAAACAGCCGATAATCAGTGAAAAAACACAAAAACACCCTGCCCCTAAAAGCACAATGACTCCTACTTGGAGTAAAGCTAAGGGATTGAGATTTAGTTTAACACCTAGCAGCAACGTCAAACCGTAAATCATTACCACCTGTGGCAAGCACCGTACCCCACAACCTACGGCTTTACCCAACACCATCGACACACGGGGTATGGGAGTGGCAAGCAATTTATGCACAATTCCTAAATCTCGCTCCCAAATCAATGTCATCCCACCAGTAAAAATGGCTACAAACAGCACACTCTGAGCGAGAATACCGGGAGCGATAAAGTCCAAATAAGATAAATCCCCTGTCGGAATAGCGTGAGTTCGCGTGAAAACTTGCCCAAAGATTAACAGCCATAATACAGGCTGTACACCTCGGATCACTAAATCGCTGGGATCGTGACGGAGTTTACGCACTTCTAGTTCAGCTAAGACAAGAGTTTTGCTAACGAGTTCTATAAGTGCAGAGATAAAATTGCCTCTCCAGGTTGGTTGCTGTTCAACCCAACCGCCGAGCATTACGTCTGCTTTTTGCCGTTTCATGATAACTTACTCCCAATGCTAATTCATCTCCTGTATGGTGAATAAACACATCATCCAAGGTTGCGTTTGGTTTTCCCAAGGCTGCTTTTAAGTCTGTAGGTGTGCCAGTCGCAATCACCTTACCTCGGTTCATAATTGCTACCCGATGGCACAAATTATCAGCTTCTTCTAAAAAATGGGTAGTTAAAAATATAGTTGTACCGTAATCGGCGCGAAGTTCCTGCACAAGATTCCACACTTGGCTGCGAGCAACCGGATCGAGTCCTACTGTCGGTTCATCTAAAAACATAATCTGGGGGCGATGCAAAATGGATTGGGCAATTTCCAGCTTGCGAATCATGCCACCAGAGTAATTTCTAACTAACTTATGGGCGGCTTCCTCCAAACCCATGAACTTCAGTACATCACTGATGCGTTCTCTGCGTTGCTGAGACGGTATATCATACAGCTTCGCAAAGATTAAGAGATTTTCATAGCCTGTCAAACTGCCATCTGCAGAAAGGGCTTGGGGTACATAGCCGATGACTCTTCTCACCGCACCTTGCTGATGAGTGACATCATAGCCAGCTATGGTTGCTCGTCCAGCGCTCAGCGGTAGCAGCGTTGTCAACATCTTAATCACTGTACTTTTGCCAGCCCCATTAGGACCTAGCAAACCAAAGACTTCACTCTTCAGGACAGAGATATTCAGGGCATCAACCGCAGTGAACTTGTGAAAGCGGCGCGTGAGTTCCTGAGTTTCCAATATAACCGATTTCGGCAAGTCGGCAGGCGTTTCTAGGCGATCAGCTTTTCCCGTCAATTTCGTCACAAGTAGGATGCACTTCCTTTGTCATATATTTAGATAATCTAACTATTAGTTTCTCATATATTCTGGAGAAGTCAAGAGTCTGTTTTTTTACAATAGATATCTCCAAAAATTAATTATGCGTTCGTCAAAATCTCTATGTTGGGGCGAACGGTGAGACAGCCCTGTTCGCGTTCAAAGCAGCGTCTCCGATGAATGAGAAGGCGGGTCAGCCAGACAGGGGACTGGTGGGGAGCGCGATCTCCCTTGGCGTTTCCCTTTGTGAGTAGATCGCGCTCCGAGCGGAGCGCGATCTACTCACTCTTTCTAGACGCTGCTTTGAACGACGTTCGTAGCCTCGGAACGAGCGTCAGGGCTATTCGCTATTACATCATTTATTTGTTTTACATTTGACCATGCTCAAGGTGAACAATTGCTATACTCTACATCTGAACTGGGCTAAAGCCACTAACTAGAAGTTAGAGGGTATACTTACCATTGCAAATTGTCCTATGAATAGAAGCCATTTTTTAGAAAAAAAATCTGTTGACGAATTGCAAGCTGAGGCATCTACTGGGGAGACACTGGATCGTGCGCTCGGTGCGTTCGACTTAATTAGCCTTGGAATTGGCTGTATTATCGGAGCCGGAATTTTTGTACTGACCGGCACAGCGGCCGCTTAGTATGCGGGACCGGCCATTACTATCTCTTTCATCTTAGCAGGGATCACTTGTGCATTTGCCGGACTCTGTTACGCCGAGTTTGCTTCCCTACTGCCTGTAGCTGGGAGTGCTTATACCTACGCTTACGCCACTTTGGGCGAAATATTTGCCTGGATAATTGGTTGGGACTTGCTGTTAGAATATGCTCTAGGAGCAGCAACAGTAGCCGTAGGCTGGTCAGGTTACGCAGTCAGCTTCTTGAAAGACTTGGGAATTGTACTGCCTGCAACCTTGACAGCTGCAACTGGTAGCCAAGTAATGCTAGCTGATGGCTCAATGACTCAAGCGGTGTTAAACCTCCCTGCGGTAGGAGCGATCGCTGTAATTTCGCTGCTGCTAATTCTTGGTATCCGCGAATCTGCTAAATTCAACAGCATTATTGTTATTGTCAAATTAGTTGTGATTCTCGCCTTTCTGGTATTTGGGGTTTGGCATATCAATTCTGCAAACTGGACACCCTTTATTCCAGCCAACACCGGAAAATTTGGTGAGTATGGTTTCAGTGGCATTCTCAGAGGTGCTGGAGTTATCTTCTTTGCCTACATCGGGTTTGATGCAGTTTCTACAGCAGCACAAGAAGCCAAGCAGCCCCAAAGAGATATGCCCATCGGCATTATTGGTTCGCTCTTCATCTCCACCCTACTATATATAGCAGTTGCATTAGTGTTGACTGGAATCGTACCTTACAAGTCGTTGAACGTGGCAGATCCAATCGCTGTCGGGGTGAACGTGATTGGTTTGAGATGGCTGGCGCTTGCGGTAAAAATTGGAGCGATTTTAGGACTGAGTTCGGTCATGCTGGTGTTGACTTATGGACAAACACGTATCCTTTACAGTATCTCCCACGATGGTTTACTACCACCTCTATTTAGTAAAATTCATCCTCGGTTCCGAACTCCCCATCTTTCTACATTAATGCTCGGTGTATTTGTCAGTGTACTCGCCGGATGCGTACCAATTTCCACCTTGAGTGAGCTGGTAAGTATTGGAACATTGTTTGCGTTTATTGTAGTTTGTGCTGGTGTACTCTACCTACGCTACACTCAGCCAGGCTTACACAGACCTTTTCGATGTCCTTTGGTGCCGTTTGTACCGCTTACGGGCATTCTCGTTTGCTTGTACTTAATTGTTGGTGTACCCAGAGAAACTTGGCTGCGTCTGTTTGTCTGGCTAGGAGTGGGACTAGTGATTTATTTATTCTACGGTCAATTACATAGTGTGCTGTATAGGAAACGTAAAGCACAGCACAATAGCAGTAGCTAAAACTTTGAAAAATAACGCTTTTGTCCGATGAAAGCAGCTAAATTCATCTTTGAGAATTTCTAGAGGATATAGCTTGTTAAAGTAATCATAAAATTCCTGTAAGTGAACAGGATTCGATCAAGCGAGGAACACTTGTTACCCAAACTCATATTTTCCACAGATTTGGACAATAGACTAAAGTAAAGTTGAGAACTGATCGGAAAACCCCTACAAAATGACGCAATGTCTTTGCAGCCAAATGGGGGTTTTATTTACAAAGAAAGGCAGAAGTACGTTCAAGGCAGCGTGTCCGTCAGGACAAGGCAGCTATGCTGAAGGTTTGAAATATTAATAAAAAATGAGCGTTGTGGGTCTAAAGCCCACTTTAAAAGAAAATGTATTTCGATAGCACAGCGCCGAACTTGTGGCGTCCTTATTTCAATCCCACGTTTTTAAGCGTGGGTTTCTGTGACTCATAGCTGCCCTCAGCATAGCAGCATAGCTGAATAATAATTTCCTCTTTTACCATCATCCCTCAGAATGGCTTTAACTTTCAGGGAAACCTTGCACAAGGATGATCACCCGTCACTACCTAACAATTATTGTGACGGGTTTTTCTTTTTTTCAATACGGCTTAAAGAAAGATAGCATCAGGAGGAGCGTAAACGAACTCGTCTGCCGGGTGTAAGCTTCCCCGGCAGACGAGTTCGTACTCAAGAGTAGTAGTGAAAAAAATACTACGTCCAAGTTTTAAGCCCCATTATTTACAGGGTTCTTAATTTTGAATGAGCGAATCTTTAATTAAAGAACTACTCGTTCGGTTTAACTCATAGCTGCGTTTCTTTGTGAAGGATCTCTAATTACACACTCGTTTTGAGGTGTAGTACCCTGGGTGATACTGTCTTCTGCCCACAACACCAAATCTGCGACTATAGTATCCTTTATGGTAAACTCGCCTGGTATAACAACGTCGATATGCAATTAGCTCAGACGAGGGTGTTTGTAATAGTTGAGAATGTCCAGATACTTCAGGTGAGATCTCGGCTGTTTTTGCAATAGAAGAAGTAGCCTCAACAGGATTGGTCATACCCAAACCTAGAACTGCTGTTGCAATAGCAATTCCTGAAAACAATGATTTCTTATTCATTCTCCGTCCTCCACCGTAAAGGTTACATAACATATTAACGAGATATCTACTCTAACTCAATTTTTATACGAATTGGTTACACACGCAACATCTTTTTTAAGCAATAAAGAATACTAACTCATCAGTAATTACCTCAATTTTACACGCTCTTTCCTAAGACTGCGTAGGCGTAGCCCGTCGTAGATATCGCACGTTGTAGTTTATGTTAAAAGTCGCGAAAAGCGAGTGAATAGGAAAAAAGAAAAGCCACATATAGAGTCTGCAATCCTTATCAAACATAGAATTGATTAACTGCAAGCATCTGTTAAAAACGGTATTAACTGAAAAGTCTTGATATTCCAATATCTTGGGCTTAGCACGAGCTTAATTCCTCGGTTCACCGAATCGGCTATCACATAGAAAAAATACTTGCCTAGCGTATCTTGTATATGCAATAATCTCTAAAGTCTTTTAAAATACGGTAAATTTATATATATGCCGTACTCTATAAGCGAGAGAGATCACCAATCTATTTTTAACCAATCGGTTATAAGTATCTGTCTCACAAAGAGAGGAGTTTCATCATACGAAACTTTGGATGAGTGTTCCGACCAAAGCGAAAAGCAAAGTAATCAGGAGTGAGAGAATATGGATAAGCGCAAGTCAGGAGTCTTTGGCCGTCGCGAGTTTATCGGTGCTACAGTAGCAAGTACACTCCTTGCTACTGGGGGATCGAGCCTGCTGTCTGCTCGTTCTGCGGCGTCACGGCGTCCTAATGTTGTATTTATTTTGGCTGACGATCTCGGCTGGGGCGATTTGAGCGTTTACGGAGAACCAAACTTTCGGACACCTAACTTGGATGGTTTAGCACAGTCCGGTGTACGCTTCACCAACGCCTATTCTGGTCAAACTGTTTGCACGCCAACACGAGTCAGCTTCTTCACAGGTCGTTATCCAGCGAGACTTCCAATTGGTCTGAAAGAGCCTTTAGGTAGCCTGAAACAAGTAGGTGATAGTGTAGGATTACCACCTGATTTTCCTACTATTGCCTCTCTACTGAAGGCTAAAGGTTATGACACAGCGCTCTTTGGTAAATGGCACTGTGGCTATCCTCCTACATATGGTCCAGAACTGAATGGCTTTGATGAATATTTTGGTAATCTAAGTGGTGGCACTGACTACTTTAGACATGTAGACACTGATGGAGAACCTGACCTCTGGCAAGGTCAAGGGCAGGGAAATAATACTTTTTTAAATAAAGTAGAGCGTGCTGGTTACAGTACGGACTTGTACACTCAGCAAGCCGTTGATTTTATTAGCAGACGCCGAGAGAGTCCATTTTACCTGAGCCTTCATTACAATGCGCCCCATTGGCCCTTTGAAGGACCAGATGACGAAGCTATTAGCAATTCCTTGATAGGTAAAGATGGTGTACAAAGTTGGTTGAATTCAGGGTCACCAGAATCTTACGCCGCATTGGTAGGGAGATTAGATGATGGAGTTGGCAGAGTACTAAAAGCTTTGGATGATGCCGGACTCGCTGATAATACCCTAGTCATCTTTGCCAGTGACAATGGGGGTGAGAGGTTTTCCTATTTTGGACCTTTGAGCGGGAAAAAAGGCGATTTACTTGAAGGCGGTATCCGAGTCCCCACGATTGTTCGTTGGCCTGGAGTCACACCAGCTAACAAGGTAAGCGAACAAGCCATTATCACAATGGACTTAACAGCAACTATTCTTGCTGCTACAGGCACTCAGCCCGATCCGCGTTACCCACTTGATGGTCACAATTTACGAACAGTTCTCAAAGGTGAAAAATCTGTTTATCCTCGAACACTTTTTTGGCGCTTTGGGGGCGAGCAATCTGGTGGCAATATACAAAAAGCTGTCCGTAGCGGGGAGTGGAAGTATTTACTCAGGGGAGGAAACGAATCTCTTTACAATCTTTTAACTGATGAAGGAGAGCAAAATGACCTCAAACAACAATATCCAAGAATATTTCAGCAGCTACGTACCAAATTGCAGCAATGGGAGTCGCAAGTACTGCCCTATCCAGCTTGAGTAAGAAAAAAAGTGTAGAGGTATGAATTCTAAGCAGATTCCTTCTCCTCGTCATGGTAAACCACCTCATAAAGGCATGGTCTGGATTCCTGGTGGAACCTTTGTAATGGGGTCCGACAACCACTACTCAGAAGAAGGTCCAGCTCATTGTGTGAGTGTGGATAGCTTCTGGGTAGATCAATACGTAGTCACCAACAAGCAGTTTCAACGATTTGTCAAAGAAACTGGCTATGTGACGCTTGCACAACGTCAACCGTTGCTTGAGGATTATCCTGAGGCATTACCGGAACTGCTCGTGCCTGGATCACTTGTTTTTCAGCAGCCCAACCATCCAGTCGATTTACAGACTTGTAGCTGGTGGGCTTATGTACCTGGTGCTAACTGGCGACATCCAGCAGGACCTGGAAGTTCTATCAAGGGACGAGAAAATTCTCCCGTTGTGCATATTGCCTATGAAGATGCTCAAGCTTACGCAACTTGGTCAGGCAAATCGCTACCAACCGAGGCACAGTGGGAATTTGCTGCTCGCGGCGGATTGGATGGTGCTGTCTATACCTGGGGTAATGAATTTGCCCCCAAAGGCAAGCGGATGGCTAACATTTGGGAAGGTCAGTTCCCTACAGCATATCTGAAGCCACACCCTCCTCAAGCAGAACCAGTCGGCTCGTACCCTCCAAATGGTTATGGTCTATATGATATGGCAGGCAACGTTTGGGAATGGACAACTGACTGGTATCGAGACCATCACCCGGAAAACAAGACTAAATCTTGCTGTATCCCGGTCAACCCCAGAGGTGGAACTCTTGAAGAGAGCTTTGATCTAAATATACCGTCTCGAATACCTCGGAAAGTTCTTAAAGGTGGTTCCTTTCTCTGTGCTATCAATTACTGTCAGCGTTATCGACCTGCAGCGCGTCATCCAGAAACAGTAGATACCTCAACGTGTCATATTGGATTTCGTTGTGTGGTTAATATTTGACATGCTCAAATATTAGCGCCAGCTAAGAAACCGAGCTTCAGATACTGCTGCTTTGTACAAATTTAAGTTAAACTTCCCTTCCACATTTTCCAGATCTTGAAGAGGAGTTGTAATGAAGCCACGTGTAGTTATCACTCATTGGGTACATTCAGAAGTTATCGAGTTTCTCACCCAGAGTTGTGAAGTCGTCGTTAACCATACCAAAGAAACTTTACCTCGTGAAGAAATTCTCTTTCTTGACAAAAGATGCTGAAGCCCTCATGGTATTTATGCCAGACAAGATTGATGTTGACTTTCTGCAAGCTTGTCAGAAACTGAAAATCATTGCTGGAGCTTTGAGGGGTTACGATAACTTTGATGTGGATGCCTGCACGCAACGAGGTATCTGGTTTACAATTGTACCAACTTTACTAGCAGATTCAACTGCTGAGTTAACGGTTGGGTTGCTGCTTGGGTTAGCCCGCAGAATGTTAGAGGGTGATGAGTTTGTTCGCAGTGGTCAATTTACTGGTTGGAGACCTAGATTTTACAGCGTAGGTCTCAAAAATAGAACACTTGGCATCGTCGGTATGGGTAGCATAGGTCAGGCTTTGGCAAAGCGTCTGGCAGGGTTTGACATGAGGCTAATCTACAACGATGTTCAGCCTTTACCTGCGGAAAAAGAAAAGACTTTAAGTTTATCTTATGTATCTTTTGAGACTCTTTTACAAGAAAGTGATTTTGTGGTACTGATGCTGCCTTTAATGACTGAAACTTTCCACCTGATTAATCGAGAGAAACTGGCTCGTATCAAGCCCGGAAGTTTTATTATCAATCCTTGTAGGGGTTCTGTTGTAGATGAGCAGGCTGTTGCCAATGCTTTGGACTCTGGTCATCTTGCTGGCTACGCTGCTGATGTTTTTGAAATGGAAGACTGGGCAAGAGTTGATCGCCCCATTTTCATCCCCGAATCGCTGCTAAGTGCCAAAGAAAAAACCTTCTTCACTCCCCATTTAGGCTCGGCTATTCACGATGTCCGTCGCGACATTGCTTTAGAGGCGGCGCATAATATTATTCAAGCGTTACATGGAGAAACTCCGCCGGGAGCAATTAATCAGCTTTAATTATTATATCCCTCGTACAGTTCGTCAGTCGTCAGGAGAAAAGAATACAGATATAAACTAGTTTTTAAGCTATGTTTAACTGTCTATTTATTTATGCCGTGCTGTACTAGCGGCATAAACCTGTCAAATCTTCACGCTATGCAACTTAGAATAGTAGTAGCTAACAAATGCAATTAGTCGAAACCAAAGAATCTGAAAATTATCTTGTTCTAGCTAAATCTTTAGCTGAGGAATTTGCTGAGACAGCAGTAGCCCAAGATGCTACAGGCGGAACACCAAAACAAGAACGCGATCAAAGAGCGTGAAAGCAACTTGCTCAAACTAATCATACCCTCAAAATTGTCCGCCAGTTTGCCAAAGTTGATAGTTTGATCGTGCATATCTTCTCTTCTCCTACCACCATTTAGGTGTGGTTGTTCCGCATATTTTTGGTTTAGTAGAGCAGAAACAGCGATATTATTCAGAAACCATCCGTAATAATTGGTTTTGGTGTAATGCCCTCAACCCTAAGTTAATTTTGGGTTACGTTTGCTAAAATAGGCAGCACTGGGTTAAGTCATTTAACACTATGTCAAATACTCTCACTGATATTGGTACTCTCATCGACAGTCATCCTGGAATTCATGGAGGCTGTCCTCTGATTGCTGGAACTGGTGTAACAGTGCGACGAATTGCCATCTGGTATAAACAAGGTTACAGTGCAGAAGAAATTGCTGATCAGATTGGTCATCTAACTTTGGCACAGGTTTATGCAGCTTTGACATATTATCATATCAATCGGGAAGAAATTGATGCTGACATTGCCGAGCAAGAAACAGAAGGTGACCGTATAGAAGCATTACATAAAGCACAGAAAGCGGTAGATGAGCCAGATTCGCTTATACATGGATGAGGATTCTACGGGACGTTCTCTAATACTGGCTCTGCAAAATCGTGGTGTAGATGTCATCACCACTTTCAGTGTAAACCGATTAAAATATCCTGATGAGGAACAATTAATTTGGGCAAGGTCTCAAGGTCGTGTTTTGTACAGTTCCAACATTCAGGATTTCTATCGTTTACACACAGCTTTTTTGACTCAAGAACAACCTCACTCCGGGATGATTTTAGTACAGCAGCAACGTTATTCAATCGGAGAACTGATGCACAGTATTTTGAGATTGGTTGCGGCTAAATCAGCAGAGGAAATGGAAAACCAAGTAGAGTTTCTGAGCTCTTGGATAGAGGAATAAATGTCAGGGGTATCCAGCTATCTTTCAAAGCGATCGCCTCCCACAGCGAGCAAATCTCATAACACGCTTTTTTCATCCCACGCTTTGAACACAACAGCAATCGCCTTGGTTCCTACAGTTGAGGCGAGGAGCGTAGGTAGTTCCGATCAAGCCTTAACTGAACCGTATTGTGATATAACTTCGTTCCCCGCTTTATTGAGATGAGAGAGAACTACATTAGTAAGGTCAATATCATTTATGCTAATTAAACTGCGCTCATTAAGATTTTTATTTGCACCAAATGAGACAAGTAGTATTTTATGACTTGTTAGCCTAGTACAGTGGTGTTTTTCTTGATATCCGGAACAACTGTTGAGTAAGATATCCATCTGTATGAGTTGAGAGTTTGAGAAAATTCCGTTATTTTGAACCACATTTTTTTTAATATTTCTACCTGGAAAACAAAGCTGAAATCGCTGCAAATATTCTTTTAACCAGACATCTAAAATTAAATGAGTAGCCCCCAAAATTAAATCTTCGCCCTCAGCACTAAATGTTGCCTGAAATTCTTCTCGCAGATTTTCTACTGTTTCCACCACATTCAGTGTCTGGGAAATCAGTTTCTTACCTTTACTAGTAAGACATATAAGGTATGGATGTATTTCTGGGTATCCAAATAGTACCTATCGAGGTGATCGCGCCATCACTCGTGATGAATTTGCAGCAGGCTTAAACGCCTGTTTATCTCGTCTCAACGAGTTAATTGCCACAGGTACATTCGATCTAATTACTAAAGAAGACTTAGGCAGCTTACAAAGGCTGCAAAAAGAATTTGCTACAGAACTCACAACTTTGAGAGGTCGTGTTGATACTTTAGAATCTCACACTGCTGAACTCGAAGCAAATCAGTTTTCAATAACTACAAAGCTTTCTGCGGAAGCAATCTTTGTGATTACAAATGCCTTCCAAGGCTCAGCTAATGGTAATAACACAGTTCTTCAAGATAGAATTCGCCTCGTTTTCCAAACTAGCTTTACAGGTAAAGATACTCTAAATACTCGTCTAAGTACTGGAAACACTACCATTTTGCAGCTTCCTCATGGTACAGCAGAAGGTTTGCAAACTTTCAATCTTGCTCCTAGTAACAACAAATTATCCCTAGATTGGCTCTCTTACTATTTCCCAATTGGCAAAAAAATCGATGCTTACATAGGAGCCGTGAACGGAGTATTTTTTGATTTTGTTCCTACTCTGAGTCCTTATCTCGATAGTGCCACAGGAGGTGGTCGTGCTTTGACAGAATTTGCCTCCTCTAGTCCTATCTACCGTATTGGTGGTGGTGCAGGTGGGGGAATCAATTATCGATTCAGTAATAAATTGGTATTGAGCTTGGGTTACTTAGCAGGAGATCATGCCAATCAAGAGCCTGATAGCGGTTTCTTTCATGGTCAATATAGCGCATTTGGACAACTAGCATGGAACCCTAACAAGAACTCTGGCATTGGTTTGACTTATGTAAATGCTTACCAAAATCGGGGAGCAATATTTGACCTGGGTAGTAGTTTTACACTTATAGGGACAGATCAAGCCAATACTCCATTTCAGCGGACGATTACCAATTCCTACGGAATAGAAGCTTTCTACAAATTTAGTCCTCGATTTGCAGTGAATGGGTTCTTTGGCTACACTAACGCCAAGAATCTGACTGGTAGTGGTAGCGCAGATATTTGGTATTATGCTCTAGAGCTAGCATTCCCAGATTTAGGTAAGCAAGGGAACCTTGGTGGTATTGTTTTGGGTGCAGAACCTTATCGGGGCGGAAACCCAGCACCCGCTAACGATTTATCCCTGCACGTTGAAGGCTTTTATAAGTATACGCTCACAGATAATATTGCCATCACCCCTGGCGTAATTTGGATAACTGCTCCTGGTCAAAACGAGAACAATCAGGATGCGGTAATTGGCACGATTAGAACAACCTTCACATTTTAACCGTCAATGCCAACTAAATTAGGTATTTGGCGTTGCATAATTGAAGTATGAATTAGTCGATGGCATTGGCGCAAAGACGCAAAAAATCGTTGTAAGGAGTCGTAAGCCCTCACTAACTACTTCGCTTTGTGACTGGTACTCTCCTCCTGCGAGCAGTTCTGCGACAAATTTATCAAATGTTTCGCCAAGATGGACGTTCATGGGATGTTCTGTTGCGAGGTATCTCTCTCAATGCTGCCATTACAAACGGCTACTGTCAATTTTTGACATATCCTGCTTTTTCTTAACTTGTCACTAATCTGTAAGTCTAAAACACCATACAAAAATATGTTGTATTCCATTTTGGAATAGAGAAGTTAGTTTTAAGTATCTCGAGTCACGACATCTAGGGAATTACTGTGATATAGTTATGTTGATATAATCTACGGTAAATCAGTAATATAACAGAAGATTATCGGAGAAGAACAGCGATCGCTTGTTCTCAAGCTCAAAGTAATTTCCAGCCCATCTCATGAAAAACAATTTTGACCAAAATTTTGCCCCATCACGTTTTGTCTAAACTGTTAAGTCCCATTTAACAGTTCAGACAGATGACGAAGCAGCTTCAATTACAGAGACACAAATTATGGTGGATATTAAGTTTGCATACTGGATTCCAAACGTGAGTGGGGGGTTAGTTGTTAGTAAAATTCCCCAACGGACAGATTGGACTTACGAATATAATGCTCAACTAGCTCAGACGGCTGAAGAGGTTGGGTTTGAATATGCTCTAGCGCAAGCTAGATTCATTGCCAGCTATGGCGCTGAGTACCAGCTAGAGGCACTTACAACCGTGTCAGCCCTGGCTCCAGTCACCAAGAAATTGAAGTTGATTGCGGCGGTTCACCCTGGGCTGTGGCATCCGGGAGTAGTTGCCAAAATCGGTTCCAGCATTGATTTTCTCTCTAACGGACGGTTTGCGCTGAATGTAGTTAGCGGTTGGTTCAAAGATGAATTCACTATATATGGTGAACATTGGTTAGATCATGACGAACGCTATCGTCGTTCAGAGGAATTTATCCGCGTTCTCAAAGGTTTGTGGACTGAGGATGAGTTTCACTTTAAAGGCGACTTTTACCGGATTAACGGCGGTTGGGTGAAGCCTAGACCAATTAATCAGAATCCACACCCGGAGATATTCCAAGGTGGTAACTCGAAGGCAGCGCGGTGCATGGCGGCTCGGGTGTCTGATTGGTATTTTATGAATGGTAACACCATAGAAGGGGTGCGAGAGCAGATTGAAGAAGTGTCTGCATTAGCTCGTCACGAAGGACGCAAAATTAAGTTTGGTCTGAATTCTTTTATCATTGTGCGAGATACTGAAGCAGAAGCCCATGAAGTCTTGCGCGATATTATTGCCCAGGCCGATGTAGAGGCGGTGAAAGGATTTGGCGATGCGGTGAAACAAGCGGGAGCGTCTACTCGTGAGCGTCAGGGAATGTGGGCGAATTCCAATTTTGAAGACTTGGTGCAGTACAACGATGGCTTCCGATCAGGCTTGATTGGCACGGCCGATGGTGTGGCTGACAAGATTCGCCAGTTTTATGAAGCGGGAGTTGATTTAATTCTTGGTGGCTTCTTACACTACACAGACGATCTCCCAGCATTTGGTAGGACAGTCATACCGATTGTGCGCGAACTTAAAGCCCATCGTCGTAGCGCTGATGAGTTGATTGTGGTGTAGATTAACAGGCACATACTTTTTGACACTCATTCCGGAAGACAGCCAAGAAAAATTCTCAACGTTGTTGCTCCGCATACTCTAAAGGAGCAGTATTGAGGAGCGAGTGAGAGCAAATTGACATATTTTGAAGGATGGGCATCCTGTTCATCTAAAGCCGATTATGAACAGGATGCCCATCCCTCAAGATGGGATGTGCCGATCAAATGTTTCACGTTGTCTTATAGCACAACTAAGGAGTTTCACCATGACGTCAGTAATTAATATTGAACAAAAGGCACATATAATTCGGGACGATCTTGAGGCGATCGCCATCGCCCACGAACTAGCAGCTGAGTTTGTCAAGGGAGACTCAGAGCGCGATCAAAAGCGACATTTACCTGCTCTTGAAGTGCAAAAGTTCTCCCAGAGTGGGTTGTGGGGGATTACAGTCCCGAAAGAGTATGGCGGTGCTTTTGTATCGAATGTTACTCTTGCAGAAGTCGTTAAAATCATCGCCGAAGCCGACTCTAGCCTCGGTCAAATTCCCCAAAACCATCTCTACATGGTGGAAGCAGTCCGCTTGGATGGCACAGATGACCAGAAAAAGTTCTTCTTTGATTTGGTTTTACAAGGTAAGCGCTTTGGTAACGCCTTCTCGGAAGTGGGCACTAAGTCTGTCACCGATGTGCAGACAAAGCTCTTGCCATCTGGATCTGACTTCGTACTCAACGGACGCAAATACTACTCTGCTGGGGCACTACTTGCAGATTGGGTTCCCGTCATTGCCAGCAATGAAGAGGGGAAGACGGTTGTGGCATTTATCGAACGGGAAGTTGAAGGACTGACTCTACTTGATGACTGGACGAGCTTCGGACAGCGTACCACTGCTAGTGGCACTAGTATTATTGAAAATGTGAAAGTTAAGGCAGAACACGTCATTCCGCACTACTTAGCTTTTGAGCGGGCAACACCAATGGGTGCGATCGCCCAAATCATCCAAGCTGCCGTAGACGTGGGGATTGCCAAAGCCGCAGTCCGTGACACCATCTACTTTGTCCGCAACCATACCCGCCCTTGGGTTGACAGCAATTTAGAAAAAGGATACGAAGACCCCCTGACACTCTATAACTTAGGCAATGTACAAATTCAGGTTCACGCTGCTGAAGCATTGCTGCGACGTGCTGGTGAGTTTATCGACATTGCCAACGAGTCAGGTTTAGAAGAACTCAAGGTGGTTGAAGCATCGATAGCAGTCGCTGAAGTCAAAGCCTTAGCCACCGAAGCATCACTACTAGCTACGAACAAGTTGTTTGAACTAGCAGGTACTAAGTCCACCTTGCAACAATTCAACTATGATCGCCACTGGCGAAATGCTCGCGCTCACACACTCCACGATCCCGTGCGCTGGAAGTACTACGCTGTTGGTAACTACTTCCTCAATGGTGTCTACCCCCCACGCCATCCTTGGCTGTAATTGTTGCATTCTCTACTGGGGTGAAGCGGTCACTCTCCAGACGCTTGGATAATTTCCTCAATTGTTCTGACTTTATCAGGTGAGATGGCATTGCAGTCTACATACAGGAGGTTTTTGCCAACGTTGCGTATTGCCTCACCTACCTGCTTTGCTGCCTCGGTAGCACCTGCTGGCACTAGTACTGAAAGCAACACATCTGATTCGGAGACAAGGCGATTGAGCGAGCCAACATCCTCAATTTTTGCCTCAGTTGCCAATTGCCGAGTTCTTTGACTACGGTTATCCAGCGCCGCCACCGTCATCAACCCATGTTGAGTCAGTACACCAGCGATCGCCTGCCCCATATCACCTGGACTTAAGATCCCAACAGTTTGGATAGCCATAGTAAACTTCCTACTTACTCCTTTGCGACTAAAGCGCAACTACGTACCTTTTTTGATGCACTATTTTAAGATTTACGTATGACTACAGTAAATTGACAAAGGTTTCGTAGTATATCGCTTTCAAGATAACACAAGTTTTGAAAATAGTGAGAAACAAGACACCCGACTCAAGCACAAGAAGTCGGGTGTTTGGGTCTTACGAAGCTTAATATGTAACAATGGAGCTAAAGGCCGCCCAGTCTGCGGGTATGCAAACACTCTTTAGCTTTCGACCAGGCAATCACTTATCAGACAAAGGAAGAGTTTGAGGTAGATACAAGTTTTGATATCGTTTAAATACCTTTTAGAGCAAAAAGTGGAGTTGAGAGCGATGAAAGAAGATACTGTTAAAATCAGGGGTTTTCACGCTCATGTTTATTACGATCCCGTAACTCGTGAAACGGCTGCGCGTGTACGCTCCGGATTAGAAGATTTTGACGTGCGGCTTGGACGTTGGCATGACAAACCCATTGGTCCACACCCAAAAGCGATGTATCAAGTTGCATTTTCTCCAGAACAGTTTAGCAAAGTCGTTCCCTGGTTGATGCTTAATCGTGAGGAGTTGGATATTCTTGTTCACCCTGAGACAGGGAATGATCTCAAAGACCATACAGAACATGCCCTGTGGCTGGGAGAGAAGTTAGAACTTAATACCAAGTTTCTTCAATAAACCTTTCCGAAAATTAATTATGCTATTAGATAAAACCCGCCCCTAGCAACCATTAATAACGCAAAGCTCTCCGGACAGAGGATTCCGTCTGAAGAGCTTGTCCCCTTCCAGAACCTAGAGTTAATCCCAACTACAACGCTCACCAAGATCTACTGCCTTCTCTCAAAGAAGATTTGATTCTGGTTGAGTGGTCGGGAGAGTTGTTGAACCTTGGTGATGTCTATTCCCAAGTTTTACAAGACACTGTTAAAAGGGTTCATCTAGCTTTTGATCGTTATATCAAAGGTGATAAAAATGGTAAACACAGTGGTAAACCTAGATTCAAATCATCAGCTAATTTCAAATCATTTACTTACCCTCAAGCATTGAATAGCTGGATAAAAGGCAATTAAAAATACACAAATGTCACTACTAGTGGAAGCAATTAGCAGTTCTACTCTGCGACAGGCTTGACCAAATTTAAGTCATAAGGGCGTTCTGTGTCATCTTCACCTAAATATTCACCATTTTGAATTTCCAGAACAATTAACGGAATAAACCCCGGATTTTCTACTCTATGAAGTGTTGCGGGAGGGACATAGGTTGACTCGTTTCGATTAAGCAGTTTTTCCTCATCACCACAAAACACCTTTGCTGTCCCAGAGACTACCACCCAATGTTCACTACGGTGATAGTGAATTTGCGGTTTAATGCTGTACTTAGGTTTAATTTCAACACGACTAATTCTATAAGTATCTCCTTCCTCTATAACCTCAACTTTTCCCCAGTAACGTTCACCTGAATGTAGAGAAGATTGATCTACACTCGATTCTGCATTATTCTCTTTCTGATTCATAATTAATTTCTAAAATAGAGAGCTATCATCATTATTATATTTCAGCATTATAAATACTACAGCAAGCTTAAATAAGAGGGTAAAATTTAAGAAGGTGGGCAATCCCCAAAACTACTAGATATAGACCTAGGTTAGGGAGGATTGCCCACTCTACAAGATATAAGATTTTTCACTTATCTTTCTTGCCTTGGTGTGCGGGTGCGGTAAAAAAAAGACTGTGTTCACAACCGCGCATAGTATACCAGTCCGCGCATCAGAGCGTGAAAATGATATATCTCTTTCTTTTTTCTTCCCTTTGCGTCCTTCTCTTCTCAGTAGCGTCTCCGCTACTGAGAAGAGAAGGCTTTCTTGGCGGTTCATTTCCTTATTTTTCACGACTCCTCCACGGATTGCTATATTGCTTTAATAGCCAATTGCATCCAGAGCGATCGCTACGGAATAATGCAGAAAGCGAAAGTAATGCACAACTTTTTAGACCAGAAGGAACTTTAGTAATGTTTCGCCCAATTTTTCATCTTGCCTTCCCCGTCCGAGATCTTGAAGAGGCGAAGAAGTTTTATGTTACTACCTTCGATGCCAGAGTTGGTCGTGTCCGTGAGAAGTGGCTCGATATATTCCTTTTTGAAGGGCAGATTACTTTGCACGAACGACCCTCTGAGGTGTTATCGCTAGGAAAACATGGTGTGCGTCATTTCGGCGCAATTTTGGCATGGCATGATTGGGAAGCTCTTGCGAATCGCCTTGATGAAATGAGGGTTAAGTTCAAAGTAAAGCCAAATGTTTCTTTTGTGGATACTGATGCAGAGCAAGCGAAGATGGTCCTCTTCGATCCGAGTGGGAATGTCATCGAAGTCAAGGCATATAGAAATCTATCTGTGGCGTTGGAAATGGAAGACGATAATTTCTGATTTGCTGCTGCTAGACTTAAGGCGATCGCCACTTACCCCAATTTAGCACCCGTTATTTGTTTCAAACAGGGTGAGAACGCCATTAAGGAGCCGATTAAACGCGTACATGCAGTAATTATTGCTATGCTGCACTGAGAAGCAGATGAGAGTGTGGACCACCGCATACACGTACTTTTATATGTGACAGAATTAGCATTGTAAGCACTGAATCTAAAAGGAATTAGATAGAATTGTTATACAGGGGCGTCTGTATTGTATTAAGTTCGTAGTTGCGCTTTAGCGCTAAAGCGCAGCTAAGAGCCACTTAATTTATTAAGTCATTAGCTTAACTTGAGATAAAACAGTATTTTTACTGAAGTTTAAAAAAAGTGCTGGGAGATATCCATGAATTGCTCGTCTGTTTCATCTGCCGCTAGATTTTCTGTATTGCAGTCAATCAGGATAAAAAGAGCGTTGCGGTCTTTCAGTATTGGGCTAGTACTCCCTATTTTACTCGCCCGTCCTGTGCTCGGTGCAAAGCGGTTAGACTTTTCCTATGGAATTTTAGAGAGATCTATCCCCATTGACTCTCTAGAAACTTATGCCAAGACAGGTAAAGTGGATAGTGAATTGTCTGACTATGTTAAACGAGCAAACAAGAACCAACTCACTCAGCTAAGACAGGTTTTGCTAACTCCCATCCCCCTGAATGTTGTACAGGTTTCGCAGTTTCTTTATACATCCATTGGCGAGAGATTGTTATCAAGTTTAGGGAAAGTTATTCAGCAGGAATCTGGCTTGAGTGGATTTTATGCGATTCGCGCGTCACTCATTTTAGCGGCAGCTGACCCAAAAGGCTTCACTTTATTAAATGTGCTTCGCAAGTTCCCCTCAGATGCAATTTCGATTGATTTAGGTCGTAGCTTGGAGATTGCGAATAATCTCAAGGAATTGGTGAATCAGACTCAACAGGCAGTTGCAGCTATTAATCAACAGTCCAGTGTAGAGACAACCACGACTCCTAAGTTAACTGACGTTTTATTGGGGAGACGCTTATCCCAACCGGGAGGAATACGCTTTTCAAAGCGTACCATCGCTCTTTCCGATATATCACGTCAGCGCAAGTTTCCTGCTGACATTTACCTACCGCAAGCCCCAGGTTCTCGTCCAGTGATTGTCATTTCCCACGGACTTGGTTCGGATCGCACAAGTTTTGCTTATCTAGCTGAACAACTTGCTTCCTATGGCTTTGTCGTTGCGGTTCCAGAACATCCAGGTAGCGATGCACGACAGTTACAAGCATTATTATCAGGCAGAGCGGATCAAGTTACCAAACCAAGAGAATTTGTTGACAGACCGTTAGATGTCAAGTATCTACTGGATGAACTTAATCGTTTATCCCAGTCAGATGCAGAATTTAAGGGGCACTTAAATATGCAACAAGTCGGCGTAGTCGGACAATCTTTTGGCGGTTATACTGCTTTAGCGTTAGCAGGAGCAACGATTAACTTTAAGCAACTCCAAACAAACTGCCCAAAAGCAGAGAACTCATTCAATCTTTCGCTACTTCTTCAGTGCTTAGCTGAAAAGTTACCACAGAAGACATATAATTTAGCCGATCCGCGAATCAAGGCGGCGATCGCCATTAATCCACTTGATAGCAGTATTATGGGGCAAGCCAGTCTCAGCCAAATTAAAATCCCGATCATGATTGTCTCTGGCAGTGCCGATACCGTTGCTCCATCTTTACCAGAACAGATTCAACCTTTTACCTGGTTAACCACTCGAAATAAATATTTAGCATTAATTACCGGCGGTACTCACTTCTCGACAATTGCAGAATCACCACAAACGCCACAAGGTGCTATACCAGTTCCTCCACAAGTTATCGGTCCAAATCCTGCCCTAGCACAACGCTATGTCGAAGCTTTGAGTGTTGCCTTCTTTCAAACATACGTTGCTCAGCAACCAAGTTACCTTCCCTACCTGAGTGCAGGATATGTCAGTACTATTAGCAAGCAACCACTACCCCTCAGTTTAGTACAAACACTCAACTCGACTAAACCACAAAAAGTAACCTTCATGAAAAACCGTTCATTCTAATTTTCTCTCTTCGTTTGTTGAGGGAGATACAGCCCACTCTAAAAAAGGTGCAGAAATTAAGCGGCGATTACTTCGTTAGTTTGAGCCACACGATTAATTCACCTTCTTCGCCGCCTGTAGCAAGGAGTTCACCTTGTGAGTGCCAAGCTAGGCAAGAAAACCCAGATGAGACACCTGTAAGAATTTCGGACACTTGTTTAGCTTCTTTCCATAAGCAAAGCCAGCCATCAGCCGCAGCAGAAGCAAGAAGAGAACTTTTGGGTGCAAAGGCGATCGCACGAATTACATCGACATGATTCGTTAAGACACTTGCTTCCCAACCTACAGAATCATCGCCTCTTTCCCACACCACAATCCCATCCACACTACTGGTTGCCAGAAGCGGCGCACCTTTTTGGTTTGTCGTTTCTGACCATGCAAGTTGGCGAATCTTGCCAGGAAAGCCTCCCATTATCCAAGGTTCGATATCGCCACCAGAGGTTAATTGTTGCGCTTCCACAACAGTAATCGTTTGATCCATATTACCGGAAGCCAGAAATTTTCCATCCGGCGACCAAGCGATCGCCAAACTGGCAGAAGGTATGTGCAGAATATATGGATCGTCATTCCAGTTTTGACAATTCCAGACCTTAGCCCCTTGATAACCACTAACAGCGAGGTATTTTCCATCACTTCGCCAGTCCAGACTCAAGACTGAGGAAGAATCAAAATTTAGTGTGACGACAATCTCACAAGTTTCGGCGTTCCATATTTGAACATAACGTCCCAAACTAAAAGCTAACAGGTTACTCGTATGATTCCAAGCAAGCTTGTCAACCCAAGCCGGGGAATTCTCCAGAGTCGCAATTAATTCCCCTTCTCGCCAAATTTTCACTCGTCCATCTTGTCCCCCAACAGCTAAAAATTGCCCATCTTGGGAAAACGCCACACAGTTTACTGACTCATCATTACCAGTATGCAATGTTACTAAGCTGCCATCTTGCCAGAGTACAACCTCTCCCGCCGCAGAAGTGGCAGCTAGGGTCGTGTTTTTTGGGCACCAGGCGATCGCAGTCACATAATCCGAAAGCGTCCCTGAATAGTGTTCCTCAAATTCTTTAGAGTCGAGAGTGGAGGAGTTCATAAGCTCTTGGGGGAGTTAATTGTTGGTTGTTAGTTGTTAGGAGTTGGAATTGGAAGTTAGAAATGAATTGTCAGTTGTTCTATTCCCACTCTCTATTTACCTTTACTCCATACAAGCCAAAAAATCTTCTCTAAGTTTCGCTTGATCAAGATTGCGACCGATGAATACGAGTTCGTTTTTACGGGTTTCTCCTGGTTTCCAGGGACGTTCGGGTTGTCCTTCAAATAGCATATGCACCCCTTGGAACACAAAGCGGTTATCTTCACCCGCAATATTCAAGATACCTTTCATGCGGAAGATATCTGGTCCTTGAATACGCAGTAATTCGGATATCCAATTATTCAATTTTTGACCATCAAGTGTACCTTGTTCCACTAAAGCTACAGAATACACGCTTTCATCATGTTCGTGAGCATCTTCACCGAGGAAATTGGGGTCGATTTCCAAAGCGCGATCAAGATCAAAGGCTTGCACCCCCAATAACGCATCCATTGATACATCTGTATTGCGAGTCCGGTAGATTTTAGCCATAGCATTCATCCCGCGAATCCGCTTTTCTAATTCCTCAAGTTGTTCTGGTGCGACTAAATCAGTTTTGTTAAGTAAAATCACATCAGCAAAGGCTATCTGTTCTTGGGCTTCATCCGCATCCCAGTGCTGCCAAATATGTTTGGCATCGACCACAGTTACCACTGCATCTAACTTTAACTGTTCCCGCATATCTTCATCAACAAAGAATGTCTGAATCACAGGCGCGGGATCGGCGAGTCCGGTAGTTTCGATCACTAAATGGTCAAATTTATTACGGCGTTTCATCAAATTGCCAATGATCCGAATTAAATCTCCACGGACTGTACAACAGATACAGCCGTTGTTCATTTCAAATATTTCTTCATCAGTATCAATGACGAGTTGATTATCAATACCAATTTCTCCAAACTCGTTAACAATCACAGCAACTTTTTTCCCATGTTCGTGGGTCAGGATGCGGTTTAATAGAGTCGTTTTACCCGCACCTAAATAACCAGTTAATACAGTCACAGGAACGGAATTGTTCATCACTTCAGCTATCATTTCGTATTCTGCCTCTTAATATAACCTTTCGATAATCATTATCACACCTGCTCACCGTTTTGGAGGCAATAGGGTGAGTAATGCCTCACAGCACCCTTGTTTACACCAGATTTAATGCGGCATTACCCACCTTACAACATGAATGAATATTGGTCAGGACAATTAGGCACGGTTCTCTGCTCACCTCTATATTTATGTATAAAATAATACATTAAAATTTGAAAACCTTCGGGATTTAGGGTAGTAGTGGAGAATTGGGCGGGATCGGTAAAGTTATGCAACACACAGCCACAATATCAACTCTTTTTTGTCCAAAGTCCAATGATATACTAGAAGTATGTTAAGCAAAAACAGCTAATAATATCTATTTTCTAATGCCTGCTAAAGATATTTTCCACAACATTGTAAAAAAAGCGCTTGCAAAAGATGGATGGTTAGTTACTGACGAACAATTTTTTATTCGTTCTGGAGGAGTAGAAATTTATATTGATATTGGATCTGAAAAAATTATAGTAGCAGAAAGAGGTGGCGAAAAAATAGCAGTCGAAGTTAAAAGTTTTCTTAGTTATTCAACTATTTCGGAATTTCATACAGCCGTTGGTCAATTTATTAATTATCGGTCGATTTTGTCTGAAGAACAACCAGATCGGATATTGTATTTAGCTATACCTGTAGACACTTATGAGTCATTTTTTCGGCTACCTTTTACTCAGAAAATTATTCAACAATATCAAATTAGTTTAATTGTTTACGAGTCAGAAGAAGAGGTAATTGTCAAATGGATAAGGTAGAGCAATATCGGGAACATATTCAAAGGTTGCTGACGGAGTATAGCAATTATAAAAGCATAAGTGAAGAAGTAGAAGCACAAGTAGTTTTTGATAGAGAACATGACCATTACCAATTAGTTCATGTTGGTTGGCGGAATATACGACGTGTATATGGTTGTGTGCTGCATTTAGATATAAAGGATGATAAAATTTGGGTTCAACATGATGGTACAGAAATTGGCATTGTTAGTGATTTAGAAGATTTGGGCGTACCGAAACAAGATATAGTTTTGGGTTTTCATGCTCCTTATAAACGTAAGTTTACTGGTTATGCTGTGGGTTAGCTTATACTTTAAACGGTCATAAACTGCGCTTTATTAAAAGTCTGGAATCGCAGATTGAGTAAGGAATTTAGGTAAATCACAAAAAATTGCGAACGGCTTCGACAACAGCAGATGGGTATTCTTCATGCATCCCCAACGAACCGGAAATAACTGCACTTCTCACTCCTGGTAATGCCGCCAAAGCATCCATTTCGGCACGAGATTTAGACGGACTGGAGTCTCCAATAACCACCATAAGTGGTACTGTTAAACCTCGAACAAGTGCCAGAAAATTGGCTTGGTTGTCTACAGCGTCAAGTTTACCTGTTACGAAAGCAGCTGGGGCAAATCTTGCTCCTGGTTGTTGAGTATTGCGCCACTTATGCTGGATGAAGCTTGGTGTGAGTCGATCTGCATCAACATAAACGTGACGACGATACATAAAATTGAGGAAAGACGGTGTGGTGTTGAGTTTATACAGACCTTGACCGAGAACAGGCGATCGCACTAACTCTTTAACCATCCCAGCGATCTGTTTATTTGCCCTCATTGTAGGTAGAGGACCGCGCCAAGTAGGAGCTACAAGCACAATCCGTGAAAATACGGTTGTCATTTCTTGCGCTAGTTGCAGGACATAAGCTGCACTGTGACCTGCTGCAACTACAGTTACAGGGGTGTGCAATACAGAAGTTACAAAATCGAGGAGAAATTGGTGATACATCGCAGGGCTGTAATTTACACTCAGACGCGAAGATTCGCCAAATCCGGGCCAATCGACTGTGACAACTTGAAAGTAGGGAGATAACAGCTTGCCGATTTCGCCCATCTCCGAGCGCATGGAAACAGTACTAAAAGCAGGTAGTAACAAAAGGGTTTCACCTTTGCCCAGACTTTCATATACAACGCTAATTTGCTGGTTTTCCCAAATCCAAAGATATTCTTGAATGACTCCACCTAGATTGCTGGTAGATGCAGATAATGAATTGATTGACATTGCTAATTGTTGAGTCTTGATTAGTTGGTGGATAATTAATGTTGATTGTTAATGGTAAATTGCACTTTTCCCATTAACAATTAACCATTAACTATTAGCTGTTAACTAACATTCCAACGCCTTTTTTTGCATAGTTTTGAAAATATTGTAGAATCCGTTGGCGCGGGATGGCGTGAGGCTGACATTCAAACCAGTATCTTGAATGAAATCAGGAGTCAGTTGGACAATTTCAGTAGGAGTCAGTCCATTTAACCCTTCGACCAAAAGCCCAACAAGTCCTTTGGTTAACTGCGAATCAGAATCACCTTGAAATATCACTTTTCCATCTTCCAAGGCAGCCGTAATGTAAACTTGGGAAACACAGCCAGCAACTTTGTTTTCCGAGATTTTATCAGATTCGGAAAACTCATTCAGCCGCTGACCGTACCAGATCAGCTGTTCGTAACGTCGCTTGGGTTCAGAAGCGCGTTGGAAGCGTTGGACGATTTTGGCAAGACTTGGCGGTAAGGAATCTATAGAAGACATAACACAGGCGGCAGATAATCGCTCTCACCTTGAGTTTAAATTATTTTACAGAGATTTTTTGCTGCAAAGCTATTGCATTCTCGCTCTCCAGTGCCTTTCTTCGGTCACCGAAGTACAATAGCGAGCAAATTGTAGAGAAAAAGCACATTTTCATACTTAGCGGTGTGTGCAGTTTATCAGGACTACACGCACGCAGATAATTTCTGCCAAAAATTTCACGTTGGAAAAAGGTAAAAGTGAAAGGATTTTTTCCTTTTACCTTTTATTTACTGAATTTTTCGTCTAAAAAAATACAATTTTCAGTTGAGTAGTCTGCCACATCAACTGTGTGGAACTTCTCTGTTGTCCATGCGTCTGGTAAGTCAGTCTACACCCATTAAACTTCGCACCCGATCAATTACTAGACAGGCATAGGAGCCATACCATGCAACTGACGTACCGAATTCATGCACCTTGGACAGTCACAGCCGAACAAGCGTATCGCCTCATCGCTTTCTGCATCTGTGAATTTTAATTCAGTGATCTGATTTGGATTGGCTTGCGCCACTTTCACGTCAGTTGTAGGTTTAACGACAGGAATATTATTGCTAACTCTTATACAGACCATGCGAGCGGTTGCGGTGTGGGGATGAGCTACGCAATTAAGATGAGTTCCTGTCGAATCTACTGTTTGGACTGCTTGAACTGGTCGGCTCATCACCACCATAGACATTAGAGATGTGAATACCACAGGAGTGGAAAGCAAGGTCAGAAGAAATTTTTTGTTCATCTGCTAAACAAATTTTGTGATTACAGAACTGACAGCATTTATCTTTTCACATCACTTGGTTATTGTCAGTAAATTTTGTACCAGTTTACCTGAAATATATCAGGAAATACTTAGATTTGTGCAACCAAATGGGGAAATAACTGGCTGTCATCAACAGCCAGCTTCAGTAATCGACTCGCTCAGTGTCGGTCTGGTTCCCATCATTAGGTAGAATTAAGTTAAAAGATGACAAATTTTGAGCAAATTGTCTCCGTATAGGGAAGATCGCCTTTTGTCTAAAGAAGTCTTCATCTTGCCTACTCCCACGACTGTAACCTATACGGTTGAAAATAGCTGTAAGTGTTTACCAGCACACGGGTTATGGAAATAAAGCAACCTTTCGGAGTTGCTGATTGCCTGCAACGAAAGCTTTTTTAATGTTTAATTTTTCATTTTTAATTCCGCGTAGCGGTACTGGCTCTACAATTCCTTTGATGATTTAAAACTTGTATATTATGGCAAATCAAATCAATATCCCAGTTGTTGTCAATGGTGCAGCTGGCAAAATGGGACGTGAAGTGGTCAAAGCAGTGGCAGAAGCACCAAATATGACTTTAGTAGGTGCAATTGATAAGAGTCCCGAACTTCAAGGTCAAGATGCTGGGGAGCTGGCGGGTTTAAATGAACCATTGGAAATTCCAATTACTAATCAGTTGGAATCAATGCTGGCATTTGCTGCTCAAGAAAAACAGCCTGGGGTGATGGTAGACTTTACACATCCCGATTCTGTGTATGACAATATTCGCAGTGCGATCGCCTATGGTATTCGTCCTGTTGTCGGTACAACGGGATTATCTGCACAACAACTTCAAAATCTAGTGGAATTTGCTGATAAAGCAAGCACTGGATGTCTGATTATTCCTAACTTCTCGATTGGGATGGTGCTGCTGCAACAAGCTGCGCTCGCTGCATCTCAACATTTTGACCATGTAGAAATTATTGAACTGCACCACAACCAAAAAGCTGATGCTCCCAGCGGTACGGCTATTCAAACCGCACAGATGTTGGGAGAAATGGGGAAAAATTTTAACGAAGCTAAAGTAGAGGAAACGGAAAATTTACCAGGAGCGCGGGGTAGTATAGCAAATGAAGGTATTAGAATCCACAGCGTGCGTTTGCCAGGACTGATTGCCCATCAGGAAGTCATTTTTGGCGCAGCAGGTCAAATTTATACTCTTCGACATGATACGAGCGATCGCGCTTGCTATATGCCAGGAGTCCTACTGGCTATTCGCAAAGTCCTCGAGCTAAAGTCTTTAGTATATGGATTAGAAAAGATACTGTGACAGATCCATACACTTCCAATACGGTACGGAGCGTGCGAATTTATCTGTTGAGGCTTGCAGGGGGGGCAGG
>CALMVQ010000282.1:0-21012 GCA_937873135.1 uncultured Scytonema sp.
TCACTACGTATTATCTCGTAGTTTTTTTCAGAAATCAAATATGATTCCTATATATCGCTACTGTCTTCAAGCTTGATCACACTAAGGGAGATCCAGAAAAATAAATATCCCCGAATATCATTTTATATCTCTGGTGGTAGTCACTCGAAGCTTGCCGGAGATAAAATTCTATCCGGCGAGCTTCGGGCTTGAGTTCAAACAGATCTTTACGGATGGTAAGTGCCTAAATTGTTACATAAATAAACGTGTAAACCGATTTGCCCCTGGAAGTCAGTCTCACTTTTCTAGTAAAAAAATAGTCATAAATAACACAAACGCCCTCATTAAGAACTATTATATGAAGCTGTTAGGTCTTAAACCGGATTTAACCAGATTAAGCTGTGCCGTATAAGAGTTGCAAATTATATCCCTTGGGCCGTTGACGGCTAACTATTGAGAGTTAGCACTCAACAGTGATCATGAGTGATTGTGCAATGAAAATAAGTAGCTGACAACGCTTTTCGTTCTCCTAGGAGAGAAATTAAGCTGCTACAAGTGTTTTGCTCTAAAACACTAAGTGCGTAAAAATTTATGTATGAAATATTACGTTATGATGGCTCCCGATCTTTGATCATTTGTGATTAGAAGAGACTAATAACTGATGAGTAAAAACAGTTATCATACGTAATTTAATCACTCATAGGATTTACGCACTTTACAAATCATCTGTTGTGTGCAGCATATGAGAGCATATGCAAGCATTCTGCTGCTATTTTTCTCATTTCTACCTCCTAAGTGCATAAGTTGATGAGTTCTGACACCTATCAAAAAGACATGGAAATTAGCTAAAGTTCGCTTAACTTCCACTCAGCAAATAGGTATAACTTAACTTCCACGCGAGAGACTTTTGTCAATACTTAAGTCACAACTCAAAGAATATTCCCATAGCTTCAAAGTTTGAAAAGGAAAATATCCTCGATGTCCAGAAAAAAGAAAAAATTAATTAGATTTGATTCTCAGCATCCGCGTCAAATATGCCCGATTTGTTGTGTTCTCCCACCTCACATGCTGGAACATCTTGCTCAAAACGGCAATCCTTCACAACGTGACTGGGCGTTTTACACGTTAGAAGTTTCAGCACAATTTCGCGGCAGAAGAGAAGTTGTTGGTAATCTCACGACGATCATGGCTCAACCGGGTGAGAAGCGTCGCTGCGTCTACGATGCTAAAGGTGGTAGTACTCTTCCTGGTGTATTAGTGCGTAGTGAAAACGATCCTCCCAACAGCGATCCGATTGTGAACGAAGCTTTTGATGGTGCTGGAGTAACTTATGACTTTTATCATGAGGTTTTTGATCGCAATTCTGTAGATAACAATGGGCTGCGTTTAGACGCTTCCGTGCATTACAGCACAAAATATGACAATGCTTTTTGGAACGGCAGCCAGATGGTTTATGGAGATGGCGACGGAGAACTTTTTCAGCCCTTCACTAAATGTATTGATGTCATTGCACACGAACTCACTCATGGCGTCACTCAACATCAAGCTGCTCTACAATATCTTGGGGAATCGGGAGCGCTGAATGAGTCTTTTTCTGATGTCTTCGGTTCTTTAGTCAAACAACGTGTTAAAAAGCAGACAGTAGACCAAGCTGATTGGATCATTGGAGACAGTATATTTACGAAGAAGGTAAAAGGTGTCGGTATCCGCTCGCTGAAGGCACCAGGAACGGCATATGACGATCCTGTTTTGGGGAAAGATCCTCAACCGACACACGTAAAAGACCTTTACACTGGCACTAAAGATCACAATGGTGTGCATATTAATTCGAGTATACCCAGCCATGCTTTTTACCTGTCAGCAATGGAGATTGGCGGCTTCGCTTGGGAAAAAACTGGAAAAATCTGGTACGTAACCTTATGCGATCGCTTGGATTCTAAAGCAAATTTTAAACAAGCTGCTCAAGCGACTATCAAAGTTGCTGGAGAACTTTATGGCGAAGCAAGCATTGAACAAAAAGCTGTACAAAGCGCTTGGCAAAAGGTAGGAGTGAGTTAGAGTCAGGAGTGAGGAGTGAAGTTTGCGGCAAGGAATTGTCGATTATAAATCACCATTAGTTTGATGATTTATAATTGTTAGTAAGTAAATAGCTCAACTCATAACTCCTCACTCTTTATGCGGATCTCGTTTGAACGCACGGGCGGCTTTGCTGGGATGATCAAGACAAAAACTTTTGACTCTGCCGATCTCTCAGAAAACGAAGCCAATCAACTGCCTCAGTTAGTAGAAGCAGCAAATTTCTACAACTTACCTCCAGATATCAGTGTTCCTCCCAATCAACCAGATCGCTTTCAATATACTTTAACGGTGGAGCAAGAGGATCGAAAACACACTGTTAAAGTTAGCGAGGCAGCAGTGCCAGGTAATTTAAAACCTCTGGTTGAATGGTTGAATAGTAAATAGTCGTCCTCTTAAATGAATTCCCAAGCTTTTCCCTTATACCCATATTGGAATATTTCAGGATGCAGAATTTCTGCCAAGATTTCTAAAGAGTCTACCAATCGGGGTCCTGGGCGATTGAAGTAGGCATTACTATCAGTAATATACACCCTGCCACTTTGAGTCGCATGTAGTTGTTGCCACTCAGGATGATTAGTGAACAACTGTGCTTCTTGGCGGGTACGATTTAAATCAAAGCCGCAAGGCATAAAGATGACGATATCTGGATTTGCCTGGATTAGTGTTTCCCACTCCAAAGGAGCAGAAGACTGCCCTGTAAGGCTGAAAAGCATCTCTCCTCCTGCTATAGAGACTAATTCAGGAATCCAATTGGCAGCAAACATTAAAGGTTCAGTCCACTCGATACAGGCAACAGTTGGGAGTTTTTCTGTTTTGGAGAGATCTTGTGTTTTTTGCTCCACAATCTTGAGGCGAGCTTCTAAATTTTTGATTAACGGTTGCGAGTCTACGCCAAAAGCATTGCCCACTCGCTGAATATCACCCCAAACATCTTGAAGAACGCTAGGTTTTAAGGAAATAATCTCAGGCGAACTGTTCGTGAGTGCAGTGACTGCCTCTTCGACGTCTTTTAAACTGACAGCACAGACATCACACTGATCTTGGGTGACAATATGGGTAGGCTGCAATTTTTCTAAAACATCTGTTTTAATTTGATAGATGCTGAGGGCGGATTGCAACAAATTTTCAATCTTGTCATGAATTTCGCTGCTAGGGGCATTGGAGTTTAAGCGTGCTTGGGTACAAATAGGAAGTTGCTTAACTTTTTGGGGATAATCGCATTCGTGCGATCGCCCAACTATTGCATTTGTCAATTCTAAAGCTGCTAAAATCTCCGTTCCACTGGGAATCAGAGAGACAATTCTCAAATTGCTGTCGCTCATCGCTTCACCTCCACAATAATCGCTATAACTCTAAATTTTCGCGCGTATGTACAGGATCGGCAATCTTTCTCCAAGCCAATGCATCAACACCACATAAGGAAGAAAGCGGGAAAAGTTGACCAAAAAGTAGGTAGCAAATCGGATTTTTCCACTTTACAAATAGGCGGTTATGTGTATCTATCTGAATGATTTTCCCTAAATACTTCCTACTTCCCCTAACTTCATGCGATCGCCACTAACTCTCTTAAACGAATGGCTGATCATTTTCACTACTCCTTATGTGGTATAACGTAGAACTTTCTCCCTTATCCGTTTCTGATGGAATTCCGGGTTTACAACCAATGCATGGCAATGTGGTCAAATTTATCCAATTTTCATGCTATCTTCATCGCCTTATTTTGAAGCTGCTTTACTGGTGACAAACATGGTATGTGAACTGATCAACATTATGTTGTTTTTCGATCATCACACAGAAGTTGGAGTGGCAAGAAAAGAAACTATTCAGGAAGCTTTGAAGCAAGAGCCTCAATCTCTCACCGAGTTTCGGCTGATACTGGTTCAAGAATTCCTTGAAGTTAAATCTGCTTTGCAAACCGAAGCTATCGATGTCGTTATCTTGGACTTATCCTGGAAAAATGCCTTCTGTTTAGAAGTGATGGATAGTGTCCACTCTCTTGCTCCAAATGCAGCTGTCGTGATGATGAGCCATTTAGAGGAGGATACAAGACAACAGACGATCACTATGGGCGTGCGGGATTATTTAATTAAAAACGACATAACTTCTCAACTATTACGGTATTTACTATATGCAATTGTGCGACAGCAGCGAACAGAAAGCAAAATTGACCAAACGCAGTCTCAGAGTTTCTTTAAAGAAACTCTTAAAGGTATTATAGTCCACGATGACTTAACTATTTTAGCTGCCAATTATGCCTTAGCAAAAATGACTGGGTATGAAGTTGCTGAACTGCTCGATAAAGACTGCTTTGCACTGGTTACGCCCGAATCACAAGAGCGGATCACAAAAAACATTGTTTGCGGATCTGAAAAACCTTATCAAGTTGTTGTAGTTAAAAAAGACGGTTCTACTTTTCCAGTTGAAATGCAAAGCCAAATCATTCTTTACCAAAATAAACAACTACAGGTAACGGCACTTAAAGATATTACTGAGCGCAAACAGCGGGAGGTTTGGCAAAGAAGGGAAAACAGTCTGCGAAAACAGAACCAAACGCTAGTGAAATTTGCTAGAAGCAAGACACTTCAGCAAGGCAATCTTCATCTAGCATTCAAGGAAATTACAGAAACGACTGCTGAGTCTCTAGACGTAGAGCGAGTCAGTATCTGGTTATATCAATTTAACTACATAAGAATTGAATGTTTTGACTTGTACGAACAGGACACTAAACGTCATAGTTCTGGTATGGTTTTGGAAAAAGCCGATTATCCAGTGTATTTTGAAGCTTTGTTTAACGAGCAAAATATTGTAGTAAATAATGTTTATCTAGACAAAAGAACCCAAGAGTTATCTAATTCTTATCTTTCCGTTTTTGGGATCGCATCCCTGATACATATACCAATTTGGTTGGGGGATTGTTTGGTAGGAGTATTGTGTTACGAACACACTGGTAGCATTCGTGAGTGGACATTGGAGGAAGAAAATTTTGTGAGTGCTATTGCAGATTTCACAATCTTAGCAATAGAAGCAAGCGAGCGAGACATTAAACAGAAAGCACTGCTACAGAGTGAGGCGCGATTGCAGGCTATTTTCGAGCGTTCATCTGTTGGCATTGGATTGCTAGATATGAAAATACGGATTGTTGATATCAATCCATTACTATGTCAAATACTGGGATACAGTCGGGAAGAGCTATACGGCAAGCGCTTTACAGATTACATTTCTGACGCCAAAGGAGGAGATTTAGAGCTTTATAAACAATTGGTATCAAGAACTCGTGATCGCTTGGAACTGGAAAGGTGTTTTTTGCATAAAGATAGTCGTTTAGTTTGGATTCACCTCAGCATTTCTCTCATTCCCAGCAAAAATGACGAACCGGAGTTTTTCCTCTTGATGATTGAGGATATTACCGAACGTAAGCAAACACAGTTGAAACTGTTTGAAAGTAAAGAAGCGGCAGAAGCTGGTAGTCGGGCAAAGAGTGAGTTTTTGGCAACCATGAGCCACGAACTACGAACGCCTCTCAACGCTATTATGGGATTATCTCAGTTGCTGGAACAAGAAATAGTTGGTTCTCTGACTCACAAGCAGAAGGAATATATTAGTTGTATTTATAGCAGTGGTGAACACCTGCTGGATTTGATCAACGATATCCTTGATCTATCTAAGGTGGAAGCAGGTAAAGAAGAATTTTCGCTGTTCCCAGTGCAAGTGCAACCATTGTGTGAATCCGTTATCTCGATGGTGAGCGATCGCGCTATCGAAAAAGGATTGCAACTCACAACTAAAATTGACAAAAATGCGGATGTTTGCATTGGTGACGCTCGCAAAATTAAGCAAATGCTACTTAACCTTCTCACCAATGCGATAAAATTCACCGTAGTAGGCTCTGTGTTGCTGGAAGTTAAAAAAGTTCCTCAGGGCATTAGAATGATCGTATCAGACACGGGCATTGGTATTGCTCCAAATCAGTATAAATTTTTATTTGAACCTTTTAAACAGCTAGACAGTCGGCTCAATCGTCAGTATGAAGGTACTGGTTTAGGTTTAGCTTTAACGCGCAAATTAGCACGTTTGCATGGTGGAGATGTGACAGTGGAATCGACTTTGGGAGAAGGTAGTCGATTCACCCTGTTTTTACCAGATCAACACCAAACTGGAGGTGGAGAGATGGCAAGGTTGGGAAAAGTTGAAGCGCTGACTTCCACTGTAGATATTGGACAACTTACCATTAAACATCCAAACCTTAGAGAAGAGACTCAGAATTCAAATATCACCCTATCACACACCAACCAGATCCCAGGCGCACAGGAGTTGCTTCCACTCTCAAGCGACAAACGAATACACTGGCTTCTGACAGTTTTACATGAAGACAGTGAGGAGTGATAACGTGTTTGGTTAATAGTTAATAGTTGATTGCAATTAACTATTAACCATTAACAACCTCACTCTATAAGCTCGCCCATATTAAAATCTATTCTGATCCAACCTTTGAGTCTTCGTAAATTGTCGAGAATGAGTAAGGGAATCTGCCAGTGATGTACCATCAGGAAGGGTAAAGGATCACTCACTTCAAAAATTGCTTCTTTCCCGCGCCTGATGTTTTTTACCCAGGTTTGCAGTTGCTTAAACGATCTAATCTCATTCAGCCGCCAAACTTCGTGATACAACCAATAGGTGGGTTTACTATCAGCAAGAGGCTGTAAAGATTCAGCCAGAGGCTCTTTACCAAGATAAGCATCCGCTACTCCTGGATGATTGTAAAACATAGTAATGGCGGAGTGAGTACGGGGGTTACACTCAATCGCGTAAACAGTTCCGTCTTCTGCCTGGATGAAGTCAAAGGAAAGTTGCCCGGTTTTTCCGAGTTCTTTGGTAAAATGACTCGCCCATTGCATAATTTCCGGCTGCTCAACGTTTTCGTAGTTGACTTGAAAGGCGGATGACTCACAGCAGCAGTACATTCTTGACTCTCCATCTCGCGCAGTCGTGTGAGTGCAGTATTCCTTTCCAGGGATGAATTCCTGCATAATCCAGGGATTCTCCTCACTGATAGGCAAACTCTTGACAAATGCTGCTGTTTGTGACAGTGTATCGCAAGGTAGCTTGGTGAGATTCAAGCGACGTATTTGATCGTAGGGAATGCTTTTAAGAATGTATTTGCGCTTCTCCTGGGAAAAGTCAAAGTTGATAACTTGTTCGGGAGCAGTAATTTTGAAGGATTTGGGGACGGATAAACCGAACGATCGCGCTGTTTCGGCAAAGGCAAACTTGTCATCTAAGATCTTCGTGACATCAGCATCGAAGTGGAAAAACTCACAAAACTCTGGTAATGGCGACTTGCCGTGATCATAGTGGATGACAGAAAAAATGGCTACTGGGATAAAAAAGTCGATCTTTTCTGTTTTAGCGATCGCGTGCAAAGCTTTGATGTAGCCTGATATGTCTTTACTAGGATCAGGAACAGTGTAAAAGCCTGCCACAGAGTTGGAATATTTATTACCACTTGACCAGAATTTCTCAATGTCAATTATAATAACCCGATGCCCTTCAGCATGAAATGAACGCGCTAGCTGAAGGGTTTTAGTCATTCTCGCGCCAGCGATCAAGATATTTTTGGCATTGGGATTGACAACAATTGACTTGCCAAATGGTTGCTTGAGAAAGTTCCACAGTAGCGAAGTTAAGACGACGATGCAGTTTAAGGGAAATGCGATCGCCAGTAATACAAGAGTGCCCAAGTTTTTGAACACTACAAAAATCTGCTCCTTCATAGTTATAATTGTCACATAATAGTGGAATCAGTAACGAAGCGGGACTTGCTTTCCTACACTCGCAGATGCGATTGAAACAAGCGATCGCTTCCTAATCACTTCTTAGTTGTAGAGGTATTGCCATATTTTACGTCTTCTCCAAACTTGATGAGTTTCCCGATACAAAAATCAATCCTCACCCAACTTTGTAAGGAGCGCAAACTATCAAGTAATAGTAAAGGAATGTACCAGTGATGTACCATTAAGAACGGTAGTGGGTCGTTAACTTCAAATATTGCATCTTTTCCTCGCCAAATATTTTTAAACCACTTTTGCAACTGCTTTAACGATCTAATTTCATTAAGTCTCCAAAGTTCGTGATAAAGCCAATAAGTAGGCTTACTATTACTCAGGGGTTGCAGAGGTTCAACGGGAGGCTCGTGATTGAGATAGGCATCCGCTAAACCTGGATGGTTGTAATACATTGTAATTGCCGAGTGAGCGCGAGCGTTGCACTCGAGCGCGTAAATCGTCCCATCTTCCGCCTGAATGAAGTCAAAAGAAAGTTGTCCAGTCAGTTGTAGTTCTTTGACAAAATGACTCACCCACTTCCGAATTTCTGGATGTTCAACGTTTTCGTAATTGACTTGAAAAGCAGATGATTTGCAGCAGCAGTGTACCGTTAATTCACCATTTCTCACTGCACTGTGAGTACAGTATTCTGTTCCCGGAATAAACTCTTGCAATATCCAAGGGGTATCTTGACTAATGGGCTTACTTTTAACATAGAGCGCCATTTTTTCAGGAGACTCCATTGGTAGCTTAGTCAGATCTAAGCGTAAAACAGAGTCATAGACAATAGTTTTGAGAATGTATTTGCGCTTTTCGTTAGTAAAGTCGAAATTAAGAACTTGTTCGGAATCTGTAATTAGAAAGCTTTTCGGGACTCCTAGCGAGAGTGAGCGTGCAATTTCTGCAAAGGTAGACTTGTTATCCAGCATTTTCATTGTATCAGCATCGAAGTGAAAATTCTCACAATAGCCTGATAACACTGGTTTGCGCTCAGAGTCAAAGTAGCTGGCTGCAAAAATACCTACCGGGACAAAAAAATCTATGTTTTCTTTTTTGGCGATCGCACGCACGGCTTGAGTATAGCCGGATATGTCTTCGTGCGAATCAGGAACTGTGTAAAAGCCTGCTACAGAGTTGGAAAATCGATAACCACTGAACCAGTATTGTTCGAGATCAAATAAAATAACTCGATGCCCTGCCGCGTGAAATGATCGAGCCAGCTGAAGAGTTTTCGTCATTCTACCACCACCGATCAAGATATTTTTCCGATTCTCGTTCAAAACCACTTGCTTCAAGAAGCCTCGGCTAAAAAAATTCCATAGCAGCGTTGCGAGTACGACAGTGCAATTAAAGGGAAATGCGATCGCCAGTAATGCCAGTGTCCCCAAATTTTGAAACACTGCGTAAATACGTGCTTGTATAGATTGTTTTTGCACCATATATATATAGCCTTAAAATTATCTAGCAACGCTTTATACACTCATTAGTCTCTGGTTAACTGACAAAACTCACACATGGAGGCTCAGATCCTGGTATCAGGGTGTTTTTTGTTTACTGTAAGGTTACCATATCGCTCTACAGTAGACCGAAAAAGTTTGGGTGCGTTCACTCATTCAATATGTTTGATCATCTTTACATGGCGAATGCCTGCCTCTTCAAAGACTTCTCCAACTTCATGAAAACCCAATTGTTGATGTAAGCCTTTCACATATTCTTGGGCGTGGATGACCACTTCGGAAATGTTTTGAAAAGCGATCACATGTATTGCCTTTTCCATAATTTTCTTCCCAATCCCTAACCCTCTAGCTGTCGGCAAAACAGCTAACCTTTCTATTTTGGCTATTTTCTTATCCAAATACCTAATTCTGGCAGTTCCCACACATTGATTATCTAAATAAGCAATCAATTGCTCAGAAACTTGATCATACGCGTCAAAATCTAAAGCCGGATCTACCCCTTGTTCTTCCTGAAAAACAGATTTTCTAATTGCTTCAATCGCGACAAATTCCTCTAGTAATTGAGCAACTTTAACAACAATATCACTCATTCTTTGTTTCTTCTTTGCTCACGTCTTCGTGGTTTAATAACAACTCAAGTAAAAAGTAAAAAGAGAATCCCCATAAATAAATACGCGGCTATGCGTCTTAAAACAAATCTTTATTTTCTTTCCCTGACGTGCGTTGGGTGCTTCTGAACTTTTTACTTTTTACTTTTTACTTTTTACTTTGTTATTAATCAGCCCCTTCAATTGGTGCAAAACCTTGGCGCTGAATATTCTCTGTCACCGTGCGCGGTTCTAAAAATTGTAGCAGGTAATCAGGGCCTCCTGCCTTGGAACCAACACCAGAAAGCTTGAATCCACCAAATGGTTGCTGTGCAACAATCGCACCCGTAATAGTGCGGTTAATGTACAAATTCCCGACTTCAAACTCTGACTGCGCTATTTGAATATGCGAAGGAGTTCGAGAGTAAAGTCCGCCAGTCAAAGCATAGTTAGTGCCGTTAGCAACTTCCAACGCCTCTGGAAAATTGTTGACTTTAGTCACTGCCACAACCGGACCAAAAATTTCTTGCTGAGCAATTGTTGCATTTGGCGAGACTTCTGTAAAGATAACAGGACCGATAAAATACCCGTTATCTGGTGCGGACATTTCTAAAGCAACTTTTGCTTCTGCCTTACCTTTCTCAATATACTCGCAAATGCGATCGCGTGCCTTGGCATCAATCACGGGGCCAACTTGCGTACTAGGTAACTCAGCTGCACCAATATTCAGTGATTTCGTTGCTTCCACAAAACGTTGTACAAAAGTATCGTACACAGCTTTGTGTACAATCACCCGCGAACAAGCAGAACATTTTTGTCCGCTATAACCAAACGCCGATTGCACAACACCCATAACAGCCGCGTCTAAATCAGCACTTTCATCAACAATAATCGCATTCTTCCCACCCATTTCAGCAATGACCCGTTTCATATGCTTTTGACCAGGCTTGAGAATTGCTGCTTCTGCGTATATTCTACACCCTACTTCCTGCGAGCCAGTAAAAGCGATTACATGGGTATCCGGATGATTCACAAAAGTTGCACCGACTGTGGAACCTTTTCCTGGTACATATTGGAAGACACCTTTGGGTATCCCCGCCTCTACCAAAATTTCTGCGAGTTTTGCCGCAATCACAGAAGATGTTTCTGCTGGTTTCAACAAAGTACAATTACCCGCAACCAAAGCCGCCACAGTCATCCCTGTAGCAATAGCAAGTGGGAAATTCCAAGGAGAAATCACTACTGCAATTCCCCGTGGCTGGTAAATATAACGATTTGTTTCACCAGCAACATCATAGTTATAGCCCAAGTCAAGCCGTTCCATTTCTGAAGCATAGTAGCGACAGAAATCTATTGCCTCAGAAACCTCACCATCTGCCTCTCGTACTGCTTTTCCCACTTCCAAAACCATCCAAGCAGAAAGTTCGGCACGGCGTTGTTCCATCAAATCACCCGCCTTGCGCAAGATTGCAGCACGTTCACTCACAGATGTTTTGCGCCAAGCGGGAAACGCAGCTTTTGCCGCTCGCATCGCTTGTTCAGCTTGTTCAACAGAAATCGAGCCAACTTTGCCAATAACTTCACTATAATTTGAAGGATTAACAGAATCAACAATTTCCTGAGTACTGATATACTCACCATCAATCAGAGGGAGATATGTTTTCCCTAGTTGTTGACGAACAGTTTGTAAAGCAACAGCCGATTTCTTGACGACTTCCTCTTTAGCATAATCTGTGTCTGGTGCACCTAAGAACAAGGAAGAATCTTGATACCTATTCTCTTGTCGGATGACTGGTGGTGCAATAAGTTCCTCAACAGGACGATTTTCCATATTTTGCCGCAGAAAGGAACTATTAGCAGTGTTTTCTAGCAAACGACGAATGAGATAAGCCATTCCCGGCAGAAGTTCGCCGTAGGGACAGTAAACTCGGACTCGATAACCCTTATTAACTAAAGCTTGGGCGATTTTGTCTCCCATTCCGTAGAGGACTTGCATTTCAAAGCAACGACGGGGGACATTTAAACTTTCTGCTATAGCGATCGCCCGAGCTTGCGATCGCACATTGTGGCTACCGATTGCAGAATAGACATATTCATGATTTTGCAGCAATAACTCAGTTATCTTCTCAAAATTAGCATCCGTCGCTGCTTTATCGTTATATACTGGTTGAAGCCAATGTTTTTGTACTGCTTTGATGGTTTCTTGATCCCAATACGCGCCTTTCACCAAGCGGATCGTCATCGGATAACCGCGTTGTTTCGCCCAGGCAATCCAGTCAAGTACATCTTCTTCACTATCGCGGAGATATGCCTGTATTGTAATGCCTATATCTGTACGCTGCCTAAACTCCTCTTCCATCAACAATTTTTTCAAAATGCTGAGAGTTATGTCTTTGTAAGCGTACTGTTCCATATCAAAATGAACCGCAGCACCCAATTCCTTCGCACGACGCAAAAGAATGCGAATGCGATCGCCGACTCGTTCTTCACTCCCCTTGGCATCCAAAGGATCAAACTGAGAGTAAAATGCCGTCAGCTTCACAGACACCTGAACTTTCGGCAACACGCCCTCTGCTTCATCAATTAAGGGAACAGGCGTCCAACTCTTGGAGGCTTGTACCAATTGTTGCATTAATTCCAAGTAGCGTTCCAAGTAAGACTGAGCTTCTGCTTCGGTAATCACTGCCTCACCCAACAAGTCAACAGTGAATGTCATTTTGTCTTTACGCAGTCGCTCAATCGTCTTGATGACTTGTTTAATATTCTCTCCGGAAATATATTTGTGAGCTAATGTTTCTGTGGCTGTGGAAACAGTTGTTGCCGCAACTTGCCCTGGCATGGAATCGGGGTTAGCAAAGTTTAGCATTCCCTTCAGGGCTGCTGGTAGTTCTACTGATTCCGAACCTAGATATTCTTGTAAATGTGCGGCAATTTCTGATTTACTATTTAAAGCAGGAAGAGTATCAATAAAGCGAAATAGCTGCACCCGTAACCCAGGATTACTCATCGCCCAAGCCAGTAATTTATCATCCCAGCGCATCTGATCTCGCAATGCCGCAAAGAACGAACGATTCTCCTGCGTTGCCGCTAGAAGTTCCCTGGCAATTTCTTGGGTTTTATCTTCGTATATACTTTTTTTAACTTGTAATACCACTGATGACCAACTCCTTATTTAAGTAAGGCTTTCTTAAAAAGCCCACGTATACTATTTTGACTCTTGAATTGTGTTAAGTCACTGTACTGCTAAGTATATTGTTGGCAGATTGCTCAAACAGAAGTTGCTATATCTACAAAGACGAAAGTGACAATAGCGGGTGAAGTTAATATGCCCTTGGGCTGAGTTACAGATAATGGGTACATGCGATTTACATGTCAATCCTGCCCGTACAGGAATAGAGAATAGGGAATGAGATCGTATTTTATCAAGCGCCGCCACTCGCCTTGACACTGTGGCAATCCGAAATCATTCGTAAAACACGAGAGATCTGCTCTTACAGGACTAAATATACTTCGGCAATGAAAGTCAATTCATTCATAGTCTAACTAATGGTTAGTTTATCATTCAGAATCAAAATACCTAGTAGAGTAGATGACGAACTTAGGCAATCTAGTACAAAGCGGCGGAAATAAGGCAACCATTTCAAATCCATAAAAAGCCCATTCCATAATACTTTTGAATGAGTGACTTTTGAATGAGTGACTTTCGCCTTGCGGTACTAGTACAGAGCGGCGGAAATAACCCACCCATCTGAAATAGGTAAAAAGCTTATAAAATAAGTGTTCTTTCTTTTTACTTTTTACTTTTTACTTTTGCCTTGTTGTACTAGTCTATCAAGGGTACGGACATAGATGTTCGATTATTTGTGACTAGTACCGCTCCCTTGGAATTAAACATCCGTTTTTTATCGCCATCCTATCTGCGCTCCTGGAGAATGGCAAGACTTTACATCCAGACTTCTATAAGAAATCTGGAAAGTTATTTAGTGTACGTTTTATTTATGGCTGCCATATTGTCAGTCCGACTCCAGATACTTCATCGTCAAGACTATTTAATACTGAATTCTTAAACTGCTTCCAGTTTGGTAATGACTGATTGACCCAACTAAGTCAATTTTACTTAAATTTTATTTGCGTTCAAACTTCAATCTATACACTAATAGAACTTTTTGTCAATATATAATTTTGCTCAATATCAAGAAAATAAAATATTTTTTAGTTATGAAAAATTAAAAAGTTATTAAATCTTTTAAACTCCTACATTTTTACCTCTTTTGGTATCTTCTAGTGAGTGGAGTAGTTCAACTATACTAATTTCAGTTCATTCTTACTAACATCAGCGGCTCAAAAGAAAAGAGCAATTTTTGCAAATAGTTCTTTAATACAGGTGAGAAGTCCGTGTTGGTTACTTGTCGCCGACAAGTAGTGAAAAATAAACTGAGTGGGATGCTGCTAAATCATTAATAAACGTAGAAACAAATGAGTAACGTCCAAGCAAAATTTGAGGCAAACGAAACCGCATTTCATGTAGAAGGTTACGAGAAAATTGAATTCAGTCTCGTATATGTCAGTGGAGCCTTTGATGTTAAAAATACAGAACTGGCTGACAGTTATAAAAGTTTTGGACGCTGCCTTGCAGTTGTAGACGCAAATGTCAATCGGCTTTACGGATTAGAAATTAAGGAATATTTCCGGCACTACAACATTGACTTAACCATTTTTCCGGTCATTATTAGCGAGCCAACAAAAACGATCGAAACGTTTTTGTCAATTGTTGATGCGTTTTCGGACTTCGATTTAGTACGAAAAGAACCAGTCTTGATCGTTGGTGGAGGATTATTATCCGACGTTGCAGGCTTTGCATGTGCCGCTTACCGTCGCAGTACTAACTATATCCGCATTCCCACAACCCTGATTTCACTTGTCGATGCAGGTGTCGCGATCAAAGTAGCAGTCAACCATGGCAAGTTGAAAAACCGTCTCGGTGCCTATCACCCTCCTAAAAAGGTAATTCTTGACTTTTCTTTCTTGAGTACCCTTCCTACTGCTCAAGTTCGTAATGGCATGGCAGAACTTGTGAAGATTGCCGTAGTGTCCAATCTGGAAGTCTTTGAACTATTAGAAGAGTATGGTGAGGATTTACTCCGCACGCACTTCGGTTACATTGACGCCACACCAGAAATTAAGGAAGCGGCTCACCGAGTTACGTATGAGTCGATCAAAACAATGTTAGAGTTGGAAACCCCTAATCTCCACGAGTTGAATTTAGATCGCGTGATTGCCTACGGTCATACATGGAGTCCTACCTTAGAATTAGCTCCAACCGTACCACTATACCACGGTCATGCTGTAAATATTGATATGGCATTATCAGCCACAATCGCGGCAAAACGAGGTTATATTAGCGAATACGATCGCGATCGCATCCTAGGGTTGATGAGCCGCGTCGGTCTTGCCTTGGATCATCCCCTCCTAGACGGGGATCTCATATGGTATGCTACCCAGTCTATCACATCGACAAGAGATGGTTTGCAACGAGCTGCTATGCCGAAACCTATTGGTACATGCTTCTTCGTCAATGACATGACTCGTGAAGAACTAGAAGCAGCAATCGATGAACACAAGCAAATTTGCTCCACATACCCGCAGGCTGGTGCGGGAACTGATGCCTACGTAGGGAGCGATGAGCAAGCCTTGGTTGGTAGTGCCAATGTCTAGCGTTGTCAAGCTTCCCCAGATCCCTCGTCCCGTTACACCATTGGGTATCCTGGTTGACGAACTTAAGGCGATTTCCCAGATACTGGAGAATAACTCCAATTTTCCTCCTCAGATCGTGGATCACCTACAGAAAGCGTTGCAACTGGCTGCTGGTTTAGATCCTTACGTCAGTGACTGTACCACCTCTGAATCTGAGGTACTTGCCACCCTTGCTAAGAAGACAAGTGAGGAGGCGTGGAATCAGCGTTTCGGTGAAGGTATGACAGTGCGGCATCTCGAACAGGAGATGTTGTCAGGGCACTTGGAAGGGCAGGTGCTGAAAATGTTCGTCCATATGACTCGTGCCAAAAACGTGTTGGAAATCGGTATGTTCACTGGTTACTCCGCACTGGCGATGGCAGAGGCTTTACCAGAGGACGGGCGTTTAGTTGCCTGTGAAGTCGATGAATATGCCGCTAACTTTGCTAGATCTGCGTTTCAGGCATCCTCCTACGGACGTAAAATTCATATAGAATTAGGTCCAGCGCTAGAAACGTTGCACAAGTTGGCAGCTTCGCAAGAAACATTTGACTTAATCTTCATTGATGCTGATAAAACAGAGTACGTGCAGTATTTTCAAACACTGCTAGACTCCAGCTTACTAGCACCCCACGGATTTATCTGTGTTGACAACACCTTGCTACAAGGACAGCCTTACCTTCCTCAAGACGAACGAACTCACAACGGAGAAGCGATCGCCGCTTTCAACCAATACGTGAAAAATGATCCCAGAGTTGAGCAAGTCTTACTACCTCTACGAGACGGCTTGACTATTATCCGCAGAGTATCAGAAGCATAAAGGAGTAGGTAAAAAGGGACAGAGGAAGAATAATAACTCTTCACTCTGTGTCTCCTAACTCTTGACTTCTCGCTCTGCAATAGCTGTAGAAACACGACACCCAAGCGTCTCTACAGCTTTTACCCGTCTTTATACAAACTAACCTCTCATACCGTTTCACGTTAAAGTTGATACAAATAGGTAGCAGAGGAACTCTTGAGGAAAGAATTAGAAACTATATCAGTTATCGTTTGAGTCACATACATAATGCCCTCACCCCCACCTCACAGGTGTAGGTTTTTTACAATTGGGTGAAGGCTTGACTTGGAGGACAAGGAAGGAAAGTAGACAAGGCAGATTTTTTAGCCGAAACAGATAAAAAAACAGTATATATACATAGGTTTTTTGATTCTTCCTGGTCTACTTTCCCCCCATGTCTACCCAGTCTTACCTACATGTAAAAAACCTACCCTTGTGAGACCCCTGTGAGCCCCCACCCCCTCTCCCAAGTTTGGGAGAGGGGTGCAATACAGGTAGGCAGTTCTTGGATTTGAACTAATTGTCCAATAAATCTTTCCTCCCCTGCTTAAGCGAACCTGATTGAGGCGGGGTGAGGGCAATAGGGTATAAGATACAACTGAGAAACGCTATAGTATTAGCAATAGAGTGTGGTTTGCTAACGCATAGATGATCAATCAACGTCATCAAAGCAGGCTGATACTAATCCGCGTTCCAAAACGTAACTTTCACTCATCGGTATTCAAGATTCAGAAGTCGGCATAAATAAATGAAAGTTTATTGAGTTTATGGGCTATTTCGGATTTGGCTTAATCCGGAAGAATCTCTTATCTTCTAGATAGGAGAGTGTCAAAAGAAGAAAATTGGCATTGCTGAATAGAGCTTTGAATTTACATTTTCCCTGATGACTAAACAACGATTCTTTCCGCTTTTGCGCCTACCCGTAGGGAAGCCAGTGATGCTACGAACGTCGCTAACACGCCTTTGCGTGAGGCTAATTCATACTTCAATGATGCAACGCCGGAAAATTAGGTATGTGTTAACTAGAACCCGTCAAGAAGTACTATCAACCTTAAGTTGCATCATAATAGAGAGGGCGACGATGAGTAAACTATCTAACAAATACCCTTGTTCCTACTGGCCTTAACTAACCCAAATGCTGCAAAACAACCGCTATCGAATTATTCGGAGTTTAGGAAGGGGTGGATTTGGTGAAACATTTCTTGCTGAAGATAGCCAAATCCCCTCACTTCGTCGCTGCGTTATTAAACAACTCAAGCCAATTCAAAACAATCCTCAGATTTATGAGTTGGTACAGCAGCGATTCAGGCGGGAAGCAGCGATTTTAGAAGAACTCGGTGATGGCAGCAGTCAGATTCCCCGATTATATGCCTATTTTTCGGAAAATAGTCTATTCTACTTGGTGCAAGAATATATAGAAGGGCAAACTCTCACGGCAAAGATACAACACCAAGGCTTGATGAGTGAGACTTCGGTTAAAGAACTCTTGAATAGTATTTTGCCAGTTCTCGATTACGTTCATAGCAAAGGCATTGTCCATCGAGATATCAAGCCAGATAACATTCTTATTCGCAATGTTGATCAAAAGCCGATTTTAATTGACTTTGGTGCAGTCAAGGAAACAGTCGGAACAATAATAACTCCTTCTGGAAACGCTACCAAGTCAATTATCATTGGGACACCAGGGTTTATGCCAAGCGAACAATCTGTCGGACGCCCGATGTTTGCCAGTGATATATATAGTTTGGGGTTAACAGCAATTTATTTACTGACTGGCAAGTTGCCACAGGAATTAGGAACCGATCATGCTACGGGTAATATTTTATGGCGACAATTTGCCATAAATGTGTCTCCCAGTTTTGCCGCAGTGTTAGATAAAGCGATTCAGTTCAATGCAGGCGATCGCTATGCTAGGGTTAGAGAAATGCTACAGGCACTACAATCTCCAACGCCATCTGCTTATCCCACTGTCCCTGATACCCAACCACCAACAATTATACCATCTCCCCCAACACCGCAACAGACAATTCCCGTAAGTCCCAGATCCCCTCAACCTTCCCATCAAAGCAATCAAGGTACTGGGCATTCGGGAATCTTGATGGGTAGTTTAATTGCAGGCGGTTTGATTGGTGCTTCCATAATTATTGGTTTGGCTCTCAGCAAATCACCGCAACCAGTTGAACAACTGGCGCAGCAAAGAACCGCATCAAGCGAACCGACGACAACAGGTTCTAAAACAGTTCCGCAACATGAAGAATCTTCCCCAGAAACACCTGTGTCAAAGCAGATTCCGAACCCAACTTCAATCTCTCCATCACGCCCAAAACAGCCACCAGTTAATAAACCATCACCAGAACAAGCGGTGCGGGATTATTTTACCACCCTGAATCAAGGACAGTATCAAGATGCATGGAATCAACTCTCTCCAAGCTTTCAACAAAACAAAAGCCTTCATCCCGATGGTTATCGTTCTTATATTGATTGGTGGGGAAAGCAAGTTCGACAGATAGAAATTAATCAAGTGAGTTTAGTCGAGGCAGGTGCAGAAAGAGCGACTGTAAAGGCTGAGTTAAAATATATAATGAAAAATAGAGATATAATTTCTAGTAGTCTGCGCCTTTACCTATTGTGGGATGCGGAAAAGAGCAGATGGATTTTAGCTGATGCACAGTAGCTTTTGACCGAAAATTATAGGGCACAATGTTATTTGTACTTAATTTCTGATGGGATAATTTTAAATCCAGCTTGATAAAAATGATTATCTAAGGTTAAAGCTGTAACAATCTCTCGTTGTTTCATAACGATAAATGATAAACAATCAGTGAGAGAATACGATTTGTCTTTATGCTTTTGAAAATATGCCCATCCCTGATTAAATAGAGTTTGCTCAATTTCCATTAATTCTATATCAGGACTTTCTAATAAGCGATTACCAACTTCAACAGCTTTATAATGGAGATTTCGACTATTAAAAAAAAGTAACAACTTCATTAAAGATGTATGTTGTTGTTATTAAAAAAGGTTTCGTTTTTATTAAATTAGCCCAATTTTGTAATACTTTTTGATGAGTATATTCATTTTTTATTTCCAAAGCTAAAATATAGCTAGTATCTAAAAAAGTAAATATATTTCATGAGTTATAGAGATAATGATCGTGCTTAATTGAACCATTTTTTACATCACATTCCACAGGATTTGAACCTAAATCCCATATAGAAGATGTTTGATTGATGCTAGTGATAATGATTTTTCCATTTTCTTGAAAAATCTCAAATTATTGATTTTCTCCTAATAGTTCTTTAGGGATTAATAAGCCTTTTCCTGTAGCTGTTAATTTCATATTTATCCTGATTCTCAAATTTTATCTCGAATACGCGTGTCCGTGTGTTTCAACTATTAGCGATGCCTGCGGCGGGCTGCGCCAACGCCATGCGCGAGAAAACTTTTTGGTTTACTGACTACGGCATTTGGTTAGGCTGCTGGCTGGGAAGCTTGAGAGGCTTTGAAATTAGTTGTCTTCCACTTGCCGCCTGCCTTGAACGCAAGTCATCACAAATAGCTTTAAGATCATAGTTAAAAGCTTTGGCATGTTCTTCCCGAATCCTATAAATTTCTTCAAGAACTTCATCAGACCACATTGCTATTCTCCCATTAGTTCATAAGGTGTACAAATCGTTGGTAATTCATATCCAGCTACATTGCTGATTTGTGTCAGCTTTTTTTGGATTTGAGCGTTGGCAATATGTTTACAGTTCCACGTTAACAGATAGTCCAAGCTGTAAACCGTAGCAAATGCAATATGGAGTGCATCATCAGCAGCTTTAGGCGGAAGATTGCTTTTTGTGAGAAATTGTGATGCTAGATCTTTGACAGCCTCATTGACTTCAAGTAATGGAAAATCGCACAGCATCTCAAGTCGCCTAGAAGCTATTTCAGCATCACCTCGCGCTACCTCATCCAAAACTATTTGAGAAATGTAAAGGGTAAACTGTCGGGCGCGAGTATCCCACCACGAGCGCGTCGCTGAGGCGTTAGCCATGAGAATCAGGTTATTGCTGGGTCTTACGGTCAAATATCCAATGACACTGGTTTCAATATAAACAGTTTCGCTCATGTGGCAACAGTGTTGATTTCCCCATCTTACAAAGAAAGGCAGAAGTACGTTCGCGTAGCGTCTCCGAAGGAGAAGGCAGAAGGTTTTAATAAGTTTCAAGGCGTCATGATTGAAATCCCTGTGCATTCATTGTATGGGGATTCTCTTTTTACTTTTTACTTTTTACTTTTTAAGGTATTCGCCAAATCTTGATAGTCTTGTCAAAACTACCACTGGCAAGAGTCTTGCCATCTGGGCTGATGGCAACAGATTCAACCGAGTTGGAATGCCCTTGGAGTGTGCGGATTTGCTCTCCGGTTGCCAGATTCCACAGTTTGATAGTCTTGTCACGACTACCACTGGCAAGAGTCTTGCCATCTGGGCTGATGGCAACAGATTCAACCGAGTTGGAATGCCCTTGGAG
>CALMVQ010000282.1:21112-46387 GCA_937873135.1 uncultured Scytonema sp.
GAATGCCCTTGGAGGGTGCGGATTTGCTCTCCGGTTGCCAGATTCCACAGTTTGATGGTGTTGTCAATGGTGTTTTCAGCACTACCACTGGCAAGAGTCTTGCCATCTGGGCTAATGGCGACGGAATCAACCAAGTCAGAATGCCCTGTGAGAGTTCTTTCTAGAAAGAAGCTGTTAGGTAAGCCGGTAATCGTAAATATTGGATTAGTAGGAAACAAGCCATAACGAGCATAACTATAGATTTGAGTTCCAACTAACGCTAACAGAGCGATCGCACCACTTACCAGCAATCTTTCTCTGAGCTTAGCATTTGGTTTTAAAACGACTGATTGTGATGATGACTTAACTTGTGGTACTGTCGGAGGTACAGCAGGTGGTGGAGTGTGTTGAGTAGGAGGTACTGGTGATAGTGGCGGTTGATTCAACTCTTGTAAAACTTCTGCTGCTGACTGATAACGCTGTAGATGATCTTCCAGCAACAATTTATCTAAAATATGCCCCAATTCTTGACTCAGTGGTTGCGGCAAATGCTGACGCCAATCAGCAACCCAGCCATAGCCTTGTCTCCTCCAAAGTTCCCAAGGGTGAACTCCACTTAGCAGATGAAAACAAGTTGCACCCAAACTGTATAAATCACTCGCTGGATACGCTTCGCCTCCCTGCATTTGTTCTAATGGTGCATAACCAAAAGAACCGATCGCTGTTCCTGGGTGATTCATTACTGTCGTTCTCAGTTGTTTTGATGCACCAAAATCAATCAACACTAATCTGCCATCATAACGACGGAGAATATTCTCTGGTTTGATATCCCGGTGAATAACTTGCTGCTTGTGAACTTCCTTCAGAATATTTAACAAATCGAGTAACAATTCCCGAATCTTTTGCTCACTGAAAATTAGGTGCTGTTGTAATTCAGCCAATAAATTTTGCCCCTCGATATACTGCTGCACCAAATACAACCGATTATCCTGTTCAAAATATGCTCGCAGAGTGGGAATTTGTGGATGTTCATCTAACTGATGTAATCGTCTTGCCTCTTGTTCAAATAGTTCTGTTGCTTTCTGAAGTGCGCCTATTCCCTGTACTTGTGGTGCAAATTGCTTGATGACACATTTTTCATTCAGCTTGTCTCTATCTTCTGCCAAATAAGTTTTACCAAATCCCCCACCGCCCAATGATTTTACAGGACAATAGCGGTTTCTTAGCACGACCAATCCTATACCGCAGTTGGAGCAAAACCTTGTGTCATCAGTACAGGAGGGATTGTGGAACGCTGAATTGAGGCAGCAGATCATAACTGTGCTTCTACTGAATAAATGTATTTATTATCCCCTCTAACCACTATGAATTGCGGAAATCTTCTTGACATTAGGTAGACAAAACAACATTTTTGCATAACGCAGGCTTATATTGTTTATGTCACAATTGAGGAAACAACTATTTACCCAACTGCTGAACAAGCCCTAGCCTGTGTGCTTTGTCTGTCAATGGTTGTCTAACTGCTATAAAGACGTCCAGTTATTCCGTTTTGATGCCCAGACAGGAGATGTCTATATTTAAAGCAGGTGACGAGCTAGAAATTATAGTACCCCCTAATGGACTTTGGGAATTTTTATGAAGCCGAACTTTGAAGAAATGACAAACGACGAACTGAGAGCGTATGCACTTCAACACCGTTCAGATGAGGATATTGAAGCTTTGCGTGTGCTGTTTAGTCGCCGTAAGCCAAACTCACAAACTATAGTATTTCATCCGCCAAAGACTCCTCAAGAGGAGCAAGAACAATTTGAATTATTCAAGCGTATCGTCGAAGAGAAAGAAGGAAAAAAGGACTCTCAGAGTTAAAGGTTCGTAGTTGCCCTGTCTTCGCTCTAGAGCACAAGTTTCTGTTCTGGCTAAACAATTTTTATACCCTTTCATCAGTACTACTTCCCTTTCTCTTAACAGATTTCTACCACTCGCCGAGGGGACTAGAATCAGCTACTACGCGGTAGTACTCAATTTCTTCTGAAGGGGTGAGGTTTTGAATGTCCGCTGCTATTTTTTCCTGGACTTGCTCTTTAAACTTTAAGCAGTCAAAATCTTTCTCAAATTTTGTTTGATTCATCGAAAGAAACCTCCTTGGGTGAAATAATTGTTAAAATTCCGTAACCATTGAGCAAGTTGATTTGAAGGAACATAATCTTTAAGCTTGTGCCATGTTTTCAAACATTTAGTTTCGATATAAATTAAGAGTAAAATTACGAGCGAGTGCAAAAATCTGAGGTAAAAGTTTAGTACGAATTCTAGAACCGTCTTCTCCTGGGGTGACATCAAGGGACATAATCGTCCCGTAAGTGCAAGCATAAGGGAGCGATGAACCAACTTGCTGACAAAATTTGAGTGGCGAGGTCCGGATCTCGGTACTCCGACGGTGTATAATTACAAACGCCCTACCTTGTGACGCTCGTTCAATGGCGATACGGCATCTGCCATTGTAAACTCTACCAAAAGCGTTGCCTCACCGCTACGCGCCTACGTTGATAACGGAGCATGACAAAAACGTTACTGAACAATCGCTATCTAGTTATCCAAGTATTGGGTGTCGGAGGGTTTGGCGAAACCTTTTTGGCAGATGATACCCATATGCCTTCTCGGCGTCGCTGTGTGATTAAACAACTCAAACCGATCGCCAACGATCCACAAACCTACCAAATCGTTCAACAGCGGTTTGAACGGGAAGCCGCAACTTTGGAGTATCTCGGTGAAGCTAGTGATCAAATTCCCAAACTCTATGCCTACTTTTCAGAAAATGGGCAGTTTTACCTTGTCCAAGAATGGATTCAAGGTTCGACATTAGGAGAGATTGTAGCAGCCAAAGGTATGACGAGCGAGACGACTGTTAGGGAAATTTTATTGAGTCTGCTGTCAGTCTTGAATTACATCCACAGCAAAGGCATCATTCATCGGGATATCAAACCTGATAATATCATTCTTCGCTCCTACGATAGCAAGCCAATTTTGATTGATTTTGGTGCCATCAAAGAAACGATGCGTTCTGTAGCGAATTTGGCGGGACACCGTACTCAATCGCTTGTGATTGGTACACCAGGGTATATGCCTAGTGAACAAGCTGTTGGACGCCCAGTCTACGCTACTGATATCTACAGTTTGGGGTTGACAGCAATTTATCTGCTAACTGGCAAACAACCACAAGAATTACAAACCAACCCTCAGACTGGGGAAATACTTTGGCAGGAGCACGTTGCAAATATCTCTCCCAATTTGGCTATGGTACTTAATCAAGCAATCAAGCCCCATGCCGGCGATCGCTACGCCACGGCTAGTAAAATGCTTTATGCCTTACAGTCTGCTCCCTCTACAGCAACACCTACAGTAGCTTTATCTCCCAATATATCATCTCAGTATACCCAACCACTGTCTTCCCCGCAAAAAACTCCGATTATCTCTGCTTCTACTCCCGCAAACTGGCAAAAACCTGCTTGGATCGTTGGTAGTTTGGTTGTTGGTAGCTTGATTGGTGCGGCGGCGATCGCCAGTATTAACAGTCAGCCAGCGCCGGAAAAACCTATTGCGACATTGCCCACACCTATACCATCCTCTGAATATAATACCACAAATTCAGTACCATCAACAGAAACACAGACTCCGATTAAACCAGCCACTTTACCTACAGTTTCAAGACTAAAACATCACCGAAGAGCCACTCCCGCACCTTCTCCATCCCCGATAGCACGTACTTCACAACAACCAGAACCACAAGAGTCAGAACCACAAGAGCCAGAAACACAAGAAGAGCCTGTAATATTAGATACTCCTCTATTTCCACAACCATCGGTTCCACCATTAGAACAAAGGAATCAGAAGCCTGCTTCTCCCACACCGTCCACACTGTCCACACCGTTCACACCGTCTATTGCTCCCACACCATCCACTCCTCCCACACCGCACAACATCGAAAAGCCTCGCAAAGACACCAGCATACAAAACGTTCCAGCATTTCCTACAGGTACATCAAGAAACACCGTAGAAGCTACTCTTGGCAAGCCAGCCAGAGATTTAAGAGGAGCTTGGCGTAATACCCGTGCTGTCACTTATCAATTAGTGCCAAATCAAATCGACCTTGGCTATTTATTTGACCGTAATTCTGGTACCCTTCGCCAAACTGAAGTTGCTTTTGCCCAATCAGTGAACCCGCAAGTGATGCAGACAACTATACAAGAAATGTTAGGCGGTGAAACTACTGAAGAAATTCAGGAAGGATTACAACAGGTGCAACAGCGTCATTCAGATAATTTCAGCTTTACCAAAGGTTCTCTTAAAGGTCAGATTGTCCGTCAGGAATGTGACTTAATTTACATTAGTATCTGGGATTCTGACTTGCATGATTTTGTCAGTCCGTCTCAAGACAGAAAGTGTTAAACCTGATTAAATAAAAACTCCCAATAGCTAATAGAAGACTGGCTATTAGCTAAGGGCGAGAGCATGAAACGCTCCTCGCTACCTGAAGAGGGCGGAAATCGATGGAAGCATTCTAACCGTGAGCTAGGAAGAGTTTATGAAAAGGAGTCATTCGTCAGAATCAATTCGTCAGAATACCCCATGCACAGGTAGTTCGTATCAAACAAGGAAAATTTTCGCTCATTCTCCACGATTAAAAACGTTCTGCTTTAAACCATGATTCATCCACCAGTCGCACTCAGGTAAATTCTGAATTCTGGCTCCTGACTCCTGAATTCTTCTTCGGTAACTCTTGTTGCTCTTGTTCATAGTGCTTTTGAGTACCATTCAGTTTTTCTTCTAATTGCTGTATCTGTCGCTTTTGCAGGAACCTGCCTAATTGTTGATGAGTATCTGGAGAAACCAGAGGTGGGCTAGACAGAGTTTGAGGAGTGATTTCAAGATGAGCAGCAAGAATTAAGTGTAGCATACAAGTCTTAGTAATCAATATTACAGGAAGACAGCCTCTTTACTGTCATTGCAAACAAATTGTTCGCTGTTGGCGTTTGCGAAGGTTAGCAATCTCAAACCCAAGCAAATACGTGCAAATACTGGGTTTTACTTGCAGTTCTTATTATATTTAATTGTACCCGCATACTTAAATACTGATACTTTTATTAAATAAAAAATAACACAATCAAGACTGTTTTGGTGAGTGCGAGCGCGAAAGAATTCGATTTTAGAAGTGCATAAGTTGATTTCAATTGCACCTAATTAGTTATGTAAAGGTAAGAGATTCATGCAAATCTCAACTAAAGATTAGCAAATCATATTATCAAACTTCTTTGAATTTCAAGAACCAGATTATTCATAAGTTGAGGACATTCGATATGGCTATGAATGAACAAGATTGCTTTAAACTACTTTCTAAGTTTGAGCCGGAATTGTACGAAGTAGGAATAGAAGAGAGGTTCACCAATGATAATTTACCAAAATTTAACTCTTACCGCTCAAATTACACTTACCGTGTCAACCTACTCAGAAACCACGTTGCTCATATCTTGCTTGACGAGTTACATCAGCATGAAGCTCCATTAAAAGCGGGTATTGCTAATTTGGATAACACGATTCATAACATTAACAATCAAATTAGCTTTATCGAGACTCTTGGAAATTTAGTAGGTCTTGTAGGACAAATTACTAAATTTATTGCCTAATGATCTATTATACCATTACCGCTACGCGGAATTGAAAATTAAAAATACTCGAATTGTCGGCTTTCTGATAATTCTTAATAATCTGTTTATTTCCGCTTCTCTTGTACTAGTACAGGAAGCGCAGAAATCAAGCTAATATTTTAAATTGCTATTTAGCTTGCAACACAGCTTTTATAATTTTTAATAGTTAATTTTGCGTAGCATTACTATCTTTAGATCTTGGGCTGATGGTAGGTAATCAGTCATAAATAACTGTCAAATAGTTCTCGGTTAAATGAAAGCTGTATTACCAATGACTAATGCCAAACTATAAATCAATCACGAGTGCTTTATTCTTATTAATTTAGGAAAAGTTACGAGCTTTCAACGTATTTTGTCTGATTCATCCATCCTTAGCCAACCTTCTTCCTTCATTTTAAATCATATCAATCATGAAAAAAGTCTTGTGGACAAGGATTATAGTTATTACAACAGTAACAACCCTGTTTAATGCCTGTGCTTCAACAACAGATTATGCTCAGTTTGGTAAAACTGGACAATCTTATGCTCAAGCAATTAACAAGTTACTTGATGCGACTAAAAAAGTGTCGATTGATTCAAGTTCAGAGGTGTTGTTGCGATCCCGTGGAATAACTTCTCAAGAGCGGACAAGAGCCTACAACAACGCGAAAATGACTGATCTTGAGTGGCTTGACTTGCTAAGCCAAGTGCAGGTACATACAAATTTGCTAGCCCAATATTTTGAACGTCTTCAGGCATTGGCTACGTCAGATTCTCCCAAACGAGCGCAAGATGAAACGGAGAAACTTGTTAGCAATCTCAGTATGATAGGAAAGAAGATTCGCACTAATTCACATTTGAAAGAAGGTGGTGTTATTCCATCAATTGCCAATATTGCTGTCAAAGCTCATGTTCGCTCCTCTCTTAAAGCTGAATTAAAAGCGCGTCAAGCCACAATCCAAACAGAATTGGATACTCAGGAAAAAGTTTTAGCTTTGATTAAAGACGAACTCCAAAGGCAATTGAAAATTTTGCAGGAAAATCAAGAGCAGCGATTATTGTATAAGCCTTATGTGAACAATCCAGACGTGGGGCCGCCAGATCGCTTTGTGAGCGATCGCAGTCGTATTTTAAATTTAAGCACTACTATTCCAGAGTTAGATCAAGCTACCACTGTCTCTCATGAGTTAAAAAGTGCATTTTTAGATCTTATTGACGGTAAACTTAACTATGCTCGTGTTAACTTACTACTTTCAGATATTCAGTCACTACTCGAGGTTGCACAGCAGCTAAAACAGTAAAAAAAAACCCCCGTTTCAACAAAAAGGTTCACGGGGGAAATTTATTAACTCAAGTAGTTTTGGTAATCGCAAAAAAGGAATTGGTAATTATTCTTTCTTCCTAATACCTGCCCTAACGTGAAAGTCTTAGATCCCCGACTTCTTAAAGAAGTCGGGGATCTCGTTTTTGACGAATGATTTAGGACTGCTATAGCAACTTATGTGATTATTTAACTGTTGCCTTACCGCCAGCTTCTTCAATCTGCTTCTTAATATCTTCAGCAGCATCTTTAGGAATGCCTTCCTTAACTGGCTTTGGTGCAGATTCCACCAAATCTTTCGCTTCTTTTAAACCCAAACCCGTTATTTCCCGTACTACCTTTAGCACGGCAATCTTCTTATCGGCTGCAAGCGAATCTAGAATCACGCTAAACTCGGTTTGCTCTTCTACTGGTTCAGCTACAGCTGGTGCACCACCACCTCCCATACCAGGCATCATCATCATGCCACCACCTACAGGCGCGGAAGCATCAACTCCAAATGCCTCTTCTATTAGCTTGACTAAATCAGCAGCTTCTATCAGAGTCAGAGATTTCAACTGTTCTAAAATTTCTTCAGTTTTTGCAGACATGGATATACTCCTATGAATCTTGATAAATCAACAACTTGGTTATTAGCTAATAGCTAATTGCTTACTATGCAGCTTGATCTTGAGAGTCTTCCTTCTCGGAGACAGCTTTGATAGCGCGTACCAGAGAACCAGGCACTTCTTTGATACCCACAGCAAGCTGCGTTGGTACGGCATTGAGTCCCACTGCCAGCTTGGTAGGAATGGCTTTCAAACCGCCAGCCAAGCGAGCCATGAGTTCTTCTTTTGAAGGCAGCTCGCTTAGTGCTTTGACATCCTCTTCAGTCAATGCTTGTCCGTCGAACACGCCGCCGCGAAGTTCCGTTTTCTTGGTGGCTTTCTGAAAATCTTGGTAAGCCTTAATTGCGGCCTTCATATCTTCCTGAACAAGCAGGAAGACGGAAGAACCAGTGAGAAACTCCGTCATTGGCTGCCATTTTTCATTACCATCAATGGCAATTTGCATCAGTGTGTTCTTAGCTCTTTTGCAAATAGTGCCAGTGGGACGCATCTTCCGGCGTAATTCGGTAATCTCAGCAACAGATAAACCTTGGTAATCAATGACGATAGCCAGTTGAGACTGACTCAAAATTTCTTTGAGTTCAGTCACAATTTCTCTTTTTTCTTCTATCGTTCTACTCATTTTGTCTCACCTCCTTTTTTGTTCGTTGGTAGTTGTTGCTGTTTAATCACTAACTACCAACCGCTAACCACTCACTACTAACTACCAAAACAATAAACCCCAGCTTAGATAGCCAGGGTTTTCGAGTCATACTCCTCGTGCCATGTAACTTTCACGCTCGATGAGTGAATTACAGGCAATTGGGGTATAAACCTCGGCAGGATATTAAGCCAATGGCTCCTGCTGTCTCCGGCTTTTACCTATTAGCTGTCAGCTATTAACTGTCAGCTTTTTGTCTTCGTTTCGTGATTTATTCGTCTATGTCCTGATTTGTTAAAGCTAATTGCTGAGCGCTGAACACTGACCGCTTTTATGCTGCTTCATTCATTTTTAAATCGCGTAGAGAGCTAACATCAACTCTAATCGACGGTCCCATAGTAGCAGACACATACATTGTGCGCCAATAACGACCTTTAGCTCCTGAAGGACGGTTACGATCAATAGTTTCTTGCAAAGCCTTCAAGTTCACCAGCAAATCTTCCGGCGAGAACAAGACTTTACCAAACATAACATGAACAATGCCAGTACGATCTGCACGGAACTCTAATTTACCTGCTTTGAATTCTGCGATCGCACCTGCTAGGTCAGGTGTTACAGTTCCACCCTTAGGTGATGGCATTAAACCACGCGGACCCAGCAACTTACCAAGCTTAGCCACTTGTGGCATCACATCTGGGGTAGCAATCAGCTTATCAAAGTCCATTCTGCCTTTTTGAATTTCTTCAATCAGTTCTTCTGAACCAACGATATCAGCACCTGCATTAGTTGCTTCAGTTACCTTTTCTCCCCTAGCAATGACTGCCACTCTCACTATTTGTCCTGTACCTTTGGGCAGTACTACTGTTGTACGTAACTGTTGATCGGTATATTTTGGATCTATCCCCAACCGAATGTGTGCTTCTGCGGCTTCAGTAAACTTTGCTGTTGCTGTCTCTTTTAAAAGTGCTAAAGCTTCTAAAGCTTCGTAGTCTTTATCTTCAACTTTCGCCTGCAGCGTCTGCATCCGGCGCGATAACTTTTTTCCCATTTTTCCTCCTGGGGTCAATAACGAAGCGTTGCTTCTCCCCCGATTTTGTTAATTGTTGATTGTTAGTTGTTAATTGTTAGTTGTTTTATTGATGACTACTAATCACTAACCACTATCCACCTTCCAAGAGTGCTTCCCAACTATTCTATAACCGTGACACCCATATTTTTAGCAGTGCCTTCAATGATTTTCATTGCTGCATCAACATCATTAGCATTGAGGTCTGGCAGTTTAGTTTGAGCTATTTCCCGCAATTGTGCTCTTGTGATTTTCCCGACTTTCTTTTTATTGGGTTCATTCGAGCCTTTGTCAATTTTCGCTGCCTTGGTAATCAGTATTGATGCTGGTGGAGTTTTGAGAACAAATGTAAAACTGCGGTCTTCATAGACCGAAATTTCTACAGGGATAACTGTTCCAGCTTGATCTGCTGTTTTAGCATTATATTCCTTGCAGAACATCATGATGTTAACGCCGTGCTGACCCAAGGCTGGTCCCACTGGCGGTGCTGGGTTAGCTTTCCCAGCATTCAGGGCCAATTTAATGACCGCTACAACTTTCTTCGCCATTTGTATTTAGCTTTGTTTTTCAACCTGATTAAATTCCAACTCTACTGGTGTATCCCTTCCAAAAATAGACAGCAGGGCTTTCAGCTTGCTGCGTTCTGGACTGACTTCAATCACCTCACCTTCAAAATCCTTAAACGGACCTGAAAGCACGATTATCTTATCACCAGTAGCCATATCAATTTTGACAACTGGCTCTTGTTCGCTAGTCTGCTTAAAAATTCTTTCTACTTCTGCATGACCCAACGGTACTGGTTTTACGTGTCCGCGACCTCTACCGCTCCCGCGCTTTTGTTCAGCTCCCACGAAATTAATCACATGAGAGGTGTTTCGCACGACCTGCCAAGTATCGTCATCTAGCATCATGCGCACGAGTACGTAGCCTGGAAAGACCTTTTCCTCAGTATGCTGGCGACTGCCATCTTTACGAATTTTTACAGCTGGCGTATGTGGGATTTCCACTTGGACAATTCTATCAGCCACATCAAATGTTTGAATGCGCTGTTCTAAATTTGTCTTAACACGCTTCTCACAGCCAGAAGCTACTTGCACTGCATACCAACGGGCTTCTGTAGAAACATCTCCCGCCGAGTCTGCGGTTTCTTCTGACTGTAACATTGAATTTCTCTCTTCATCTGTTGCAGAAGTCATCAGAACACCTGTTGTGCTGCCCAACTAAATAATTTATCAACTAGAAATATCAACGCTGCCGAGACTGTCACCATCAATAATACAGCAGCTGATTCGCTTACCAACTGCTGGCGACTAGGCCAAACCACTTTTTCGAACTCTTCTTTAATCCCATCAACGAAGTTCGTAATGTTCGACCCACTGGTTTCTGGCATTTCGGCTTCATTCTTTTTTGCCACGGTCGTTTATCTCCCTCGGTGTCTTATACAGCTCTTGCCTACTAGTTGTAATCTAAGGTGACAGCTTCAGATCAAACTAACTTGCTTGAAGCAAAAAGCTGTAAACAGAAAAAATACACCTGAATTAAGTGCTTACTGCTATATTAGCAGATTTACGACTCTTTTCAGGCGATATTTTTTACTGATAGCGCGCCCTGGAGGACTTGAACCCCCGACATCAGGTTTTGGAGACCTGCGTTCTACCAACTGAACTAAGAGCGCACATGCTTTCTCTGATTCAGCGATCGCATTTAACTTTTTTTAGTTTAACGCAATATGGCATTTATTGTACTAAATTTTTGTCGGAGGAACAAATCAACGAGTGGATTCGCTTTTTGAATGATATTTTTCCCATCCGCCGGCTTTGCGATCAAAGACTGCGGTCAAAGCGTTGCTTGATCCGAGTTGCCTTACCGACGCGATCGCGTAGATAGTAAAGCTTAGCACGCCGCACTTTACCACGGCGTAACACTTTTATACTATCAATTCTAGGAGAATGCACTAGAAATACTCGCTCTACACCAACACCTTGAAATACACGTCGTACTGTAATAGTTTCATTGATACCGCCATTACGCATGGCAATCACAACCCCTTCATAGGGTTGTACGCGGTATTTTTCTCCTTCCTTAATTCTTACTCCTACTTTAACCGTGTCGCCTACAAAGATCTGAGGCAAATTTGATTTGAGTTGTTCCGCTTCAATAGAGCGGATAATTTCTTGAGCGTTCATAGTCTGTAAAAAAAACTCACGATCATCCATATTAAATCGACAATTGCCTTTTGGTCTAGTTATTTTGAAGAACGACAGTTTTTCGGTACCAGTTCTTTGAGAAGAGAAAATGTATTACAGGCAAAAGTTATACGGATGTTTAGCTTATGGAATTTAGTGTTGTCATCACAACATACAATCGGAGAAATTTGCTGCAACGGGCAATTCACTCCGCGCTCAACCAGACAATTCAGTGCGAAGTCGTTGTTGCAGATGACTGTTCATCTGACGACACCCAAGACTACGTGACAAATTTATGCGCTGCGTTTCAGTCTGCCTCCAACTCGCGCAAAGTTTTGGGGAGAGAGTATTCTGCCCCTAGAGCTTCGCGCCTTGTGTACCACCGCAATGAGGTGAATAAAGGTCATGCCGCAACCGTAAATGCTGGAGTTCTAAAAGCAAGCGGAGATTGGATTAAGTTTTTGGATGATGACGATTACTTAGATCCTCATTGTTTGGAGGAAATGGCAAAAGCGATCGCACTTTGTCCCAGCGCTGCAATCTGTTCAAGCATTGCAGCTCAGGTAAACGAGATGGAAGTCGAACTTAGCCGCACTCCTCAACTTGGTCCTGGCTTAGCTTTTTACACTCCGCAGACAGATCTTCACTACGGTATGCTGCTAGAACTTCTCCCCTTAGGTACCCCCGTTCAAGTCTCTACACGCCGCGATGCTTTTTTACAAAGTGGTGGTTGGAACTCTGAATTCGATGCTAACTGTGATGATATTGATTCCTGGATTCGCATTGCCCAGTTTGGTGATGCCATTTTCCTCAACCAGTGTCTTGCTTACCGCACGATCTGGTCTGGTGCTTACAATCAGAAGTTTTCTTTACAAAAGCGCTTAGATACAAATATCTCGATTAAGAAGAAGATTTACAATTTAGTGACTGAAAAGCACCGCTCTAAGTTACCTGCCTTTAAAGATATTGAAAGTTACTTAAAACTCCATTGGACTTTAGTAGCACTTAAGCAGAGAAAAATTCAGGACTTTCTATACATGCTATCTCCAACCATCTTTTCCTTCAATGCTTGGCGGCTTTTGCTCACTGCTGTCTTATTCCGCCAAAATTATCACAACAATTCTGACATTTGTAAATTTGTATTAATTGAACTTTAAGTGTATGTAAACAGATAAGTGATTAACCATAAGTGAACTATGTTTTCTTCCCCTTTCCCCATTCTCTATTGTCATTTAACTCTGATTGTTGCAAAAAAGAGGAAAATAGTGGTTTAAGATTATTCTATAAGCGCAAGTGACAGAATTGGTTGAGGTGATAGGTCATGGGCAGCAAATGACTTGCGATTCCCAATTCCCTTTTTCCCCACGACCAACTACCAATTACCAACTATACTGCGCTTAGCAACTTGGCTTAATTGTGAGAAAATGTCCCTACAGATGTATAGATGTCGTATTTTCGTTATCAACTAGTTTTTGTTACTAATAAACAAAATTTCAACATAATATATTATAAAATGAAAATCTCCTTGAAAAGGAATAAATTTTGAGGAAAAATTGACGATAAGTTATGGATGTTTTTATCATCATTTTTTAAGCATGATTGGCGTAATTGACCAGAGATATCGTTGGAACTTAAACTTGTGGAGTAGAGTCTAAGTAATTGAACAACAAACGAAGCTTAACTACATCGATGGTAAAGTTAAGCCCAACGGAAGACGCGAGCGCTCGAAGATACTCAGCGTGAAGGGCTTAGGAGACACTCATTCAAGAGTCAACCCACTATCAGCCTAGATAACTCACCTATCGATCAAGTTTTAGTCCCTATATCTACAAAATTTTTTTCATTGCTGAAAGAAGAGCGCTCTGTTATTGAATGTTTACCATATATGAGCAACCAATACGTTTTACTTATGATAGCAATAACTCAAATACTATTAATAGTTTATTGCGGTCAAGTCATAGTTAGTCTAGAAAACAACTAGCTAGACCCGACTTATAATGAAGCCGTTACGCTCTCTCAAGCATTTAAATTTTTTATGCAAAATTAGAATGATAAACCCCATTCCTCGCTTAACAAGCATATAATGAGTTGAAAGTGGAGGATAATAGCTACGAATAGACTATGCTAAAAATAAATACAGTATAAAGGTCGTATAATACGGTGAAAGTCTTAACTTAAGACTTAGGTACAACCGGATTTATATCCAACAATCGGATTAGAGCTTTCGATAGATAATTGATTAATCCTTCGTTAAAAATATTAACGTAGGCTGCAAATTATATAATACGTTATGCTAATGAGTAATGGAGAAGAAAATATTCCTGATTTCCAACTACCATACATGACTTAAGTCACGGGTAAACTTGTGAAGAAAGGCAGATTTATCTTTTGAATAGAAGTCTCTATCATATCATAAAATAGAAATAAAAAATGGGGAGGTGATGAAGCTCAAAGTAATCAATCTAAGTTTTCCCCGAAGGATGTTATGCGTCCAAAATTGTCCTTATTTGTCTCTTCATTCCCAAGGCATAATATGCGAATAATTCATATTTTAAATCACATCAAAAAAGCTGGTAACGGTATAGTAAATGTGGCTGTAGATACGGCTTGCATACAAGCGCAAGCAGGTTATGAGGTAGCAGTCCTTTCTCATGGTGGAGAATATGAGGAAATACTTGCTCTTTACGGCGTTAAACACTACCAATTAGATCAAACAAGAAAACTAATATCCCTGATCAAAGCGGCTGTGCGTTATCGAGCAATTGTAAAAGAATTTCAGCCCGATATTGTTCATGCCCATATGATGACAGGAGTGATAATAGCAAAGTTTTTAAGATTTGGGTCTAAGTATAGTTTAGTTTCTACAGTACATAATGAATTTCAGCGTACAAGCGTGCTGATGGGTTTAGCTGACAAGGTGATTGCCGTCAGTCAAGCTGTGCAAACGTCCATGTTGCAGCGTGGTGTTCCTAAAAATAAGTTACAGGTGGTATGCAACGGTCCTTTAGGTAGTCCTCGCAATCGTCAATTACAAGAGTATTCACCAATACAATTACAACAGCCTGCCATTGTTACCATAGCTGGGATGTATAAGCGTAAGGGCATTGTTGAGTTAATTGCTGCTTTTGACCAAATCGCTGTAGATTTTCCGCAAGTGCATCTTTATTTAGTTGGAGACGGACCTGATCGCTTACTATTTGAGGCACAAGCACGAGAAACATCTGTAGCAGAACGCATTCATTTTGAAGGTTTCCAACCCGAACCTCAACGTTATCTATTATCAAGTGACATCTTTGTACTAGCTTCACATCAAGATCCTTGCCCTCTTGTACTTTCAGAAGCTCGTGAAGCAGGTTGTGCTATTATTGCCACTCAGGTAGATGGGATTCCAGAAGCATTAGATGATGGGCAAGCTGGTATTTTGGTGCCACCAAAAGATAGCAACACTTTGGCAAAAACATTAACACAATTGCTAAGTCATCCAGATTTGCTGCAAAAGTGGAAACAAAAAGCAAATCAAAACTTAGACAGGTTAAATGTTGCTCGCGTTCATCAGGAAACACTGGCAGTGTATAATGAGTTGCTCAATCACCCCAATCAGAGCGAATATACAGGTACAGAGAGCAGTGAGAGGAAGCTTCTCAGGAATACAGGAGAAAAGAGAACGGGGTTGATTAATTCATAAACATGAATTATAGCAACGGATTAACGCTTAGGACAACAATTAATTCACGGCAGTACTCAGTTGAGGCGTCTACCGCCAACTTGTCCTAACATCTTTGGCGGTAGCTATAAGTGTGTTGGCATGAATAAACACAACTTTGCAGTAGCGGGTTGTTAATGGTTATTATTTAGTTAGTAGGCTTTTAAGTCGGTTAATATTTATTTACATATTGAGGTTTTATTGGCTTAACCTATCTTAATGCAAAGGAGCTAGAGGGTTGATTTTATAGCTGTTGCGGATTTGGTTTAATATTGGTTCCAGCCTTGCATATTGCTCTTGGGGTACGGCATCGGTATAAATGGAAATTTTGTTGCCGCGCTGTTGGATGAAGCTGTTGCCCGAGAGTATACGTTTGCCTTCGAGTGCTTGGCTCCAAGTGGTTTTCACACTCTCATTCGCAAGCGGTGTAGGCTCCTTCATCTTGAAGTGTAAGTTCGGTCTTGAACCAAACGAGTAATTAAGAGATGTTTTCAAAAGCTCACTTAACCGCTTGTTATTGTATTTGTCAGGTACAGAGAAGATTTCGACGTGGATATAAGCACGGGTATTCCGACTTTTATCCAGCCAGGATAAAAGTGTGTGTTTTGAACTGTTGTCTCTTGTTATCCAGCCTTGGGGAACTTTAATTGAAAAAAGACCATTCTTGTAAGTGTAAGTTTCCAGGTTGCTAATTTCGACTTGTGGAAATCTATCAATTCCAATTTCTGATTTTTGAGGAGATTCACTATTGAGATCTCTGGGCATGCTAGGACTAGCTTGACTTGTGGGAGCTGAGTTGCCAGTGGAGTCACTAGATAATGCCGGGTTGTTGGTGGAGTGATTAAATAGCACCGCTCGCATTACCATAAATTGAAACCACAGCAAGATCGGGCAAACTATTATACCTGCCACAGCCCACCCTCTTTGATGAGCTTTAAAATCTTCAAGACTGCGCCACGGACGACTTTTCCACGCCCAAACGTTACCTTTAGTACCCAGGATAAAAAGCATTGGTATATTAATCACCGGAATAAAGGATATTAACCCAATCCAAACTTGATTAGTAATACACCAGTAAGGTGATAGCAAAAACGCTCCCCAGTTCCACTTTTGGATTTCATGCGGCACAAGCGTAGAAGTATTGAATGTGCCACCGCCTCCAAGCCAATTTGACCCTGAAGTTGGAGTTTGTATGGGCGACCAGAGGGTTGTCTGTGATTGTACAGGGTGTGTACCAATGCTTTGTGAAAGTGGTACGAGGTTAACACCAGCAGTAATTGATTGCAAAGCATCAAGCATTTCCCAGGCAGTGGCATAGCGATCGCTTGGATTATTGGCGATCGCTTTATCCAGCAATGTCCTCAAACTGGGACTGATATTCATTGCGTGTTGATGCCAGATAATGTTTTCACTTTTCAAATCCCGTAGCTCACGTGGCACTTTCCCAGTCAATAGATAAATTATCGTGAGTCCTAAACTGTATAAGTCACTGTTGTAAAGAGGTCTGCCAGCTGCTTGTTCTGTCGGCATATACCCTGGTGTACCAACAATAATTGAGTTTGTCGGATTACCTTGCGAATTCGCCACTGTACCCATTGATTCTCGCACGGCACCAAAATCGATTAATACTGGTACGTTATCTGAGTCGCGCAGAATCACATTGTCTGGCTTGACATCTCGATGGATCATTTGTCTACTGTGCACGTAGTTAAGAACATGCAACAGATTCTTAAGTATTTCTACAACGACAATTTCATTTAAAGGTCCATGAGAATGAACCTTATGAGTCAGTGTTTTCCCTTGAATATATTCTTGGACTAAATAAAACTCACCTTGTTCGGAAAAATATGCATATAATTTAGGAATTTGATTGTTGTCATTTCCCAAATCCTCCAAAATTGTGGCTTCACGCTGAAACCTGTCTTGAATCATCCTGTAAATCTCAGGATCGTTGGTAATAGGCTTGAGTTGCTTAATGACACAGAGACGACCAGATGGCAAATGTGTGTCTTGTGTCAGGAAAGTTTTGCCAAAGCCACCTTCTCCAATAACTTTTACAATCCTGTAACGATTGTTGAGCAGAGTTTGTAACATGAAGTACTAATTCCCTCTGTATGATTGGATTTTAAAAGTATATAAAGTTATAAGTATAATAACAATTAATCACCCAAGTTGCTAGGAACGGCATATGTGATAGTTGGTGAGGCAGCACGCTCATCAATATCTCGCGCGCTTTAGTTGAGAGCAAACCCAGAAAGGGTAGTTGGTAATAGGGATTGGGAATTGAGAATAATTTTTTCCCATTACCTATTAGCAGCCAGCGTCCATGTAAATAGCAACTTAAGTTAATATATGGATTCCGGAAAATTGCTAAAACTGAATTAATGTTAGTTGAAATTAAATAAGCTATCAGGGATCGGTGCTGTACGAACTTAATTATATAAATCTTTAACAGATCTAAGCCCAACCCTTAAAATTAGTATATGCCGAGCTAATACTACTAACGGCTGAATGCTTGATAGAATGTTAAAAATATGACTAATATTTTTTATAATGTACGTAAATACGAGCGGACAAAGTGTATGATGACTTGTATTAGATGGGTAGGGGAATTGCCTCAATGAGTCTTGCATTTCTGCGTTTGAGTTCCAGTAATGGAGAATCACCTTACTCACTCCCGACGACTGGTGAAGTCGTGATTGGGCGCGAACCCAGTTGCCAAATTGTGTTGAATTCCAATACATATAAAATGGTTTCGCGGCGTCATGCAACCGTTTGCTCATCTCAAACGCTTGACGGCAGAATCAGCTTTTTGCTTTGTGACTTGAATAGTGCGAATGGGACTTATTTGAATGGCTCACGTTTGAATGGTTGTCAAGAATTACACACAGGCGATCACATGACTTTTGGTAATAATGGACCAGAATTTATTTTTGAGTACCAAGTCACTTCCTCACCAACCATGATGGAACAGACTACAGTCAATTCCAATCCCACTTCCGCCTCCGCAATGAATCAAGTCTTGCTCAATTCAGATGATAATGCCAGCTGGTCACAAATGCTTCCCATTATTTCTAATCCAAAAGATTTCACTCGCAAAACTTACTTATTGCCAGGAATTATCACAGTCGTATTCGTGGTACTCTTATTTTTTGTTCAGGGTTTGTTGTACCAGCTATTATTGGGAGCTTATTTAGCAACTGCTGCATTTTACTTTATTTATCAGTTGTGTGGTAAGCCTAAGCCTTGGTGGGTACTAACAACTGCTGCTATTATAACTCCTGTGCTTTTAAGCAGTCCAGTACTAACAGTATTTATTTTTGTGTTTCGAGGCATTCTTCCTGGAAACATACCCAACGATATAAGTTCTATATCCTTTCCAGAATTATTTGTCCGATTCTTTTTCGGTGCTGGATTGTTGGAGGAATTACTCAAAGCATTACCAATTATTGCATTTTACTTTATAGGTAGAAAAATGTCATCACCCAAGCGCGAACGCATTGGCGTTTGCGAACCCTTAGATGGAATTTTACTAGGAGCAGCTTCTGCAGTTGGTTTCACTCTTTTTGAAACTCTAGGTCAGTATGTGCCCGGTACGATCGCAACACACATTGCTCAACATATGGGGGAAGAGGCTGGGTTACTGGCAGGGTTACAACTGCTCATTCCGCGAATTTTAGGTGAAGTTGCAGGACATATGGCTTGGAGTGGCTGGTTCGGGTATTGTATTGGCTTAAGTGTACTCAGACCGCGTCAAGCTTGGCGAATTTTAACACTAGGTTATTTCAGTGCGGCTTTACTCCACAGTTTGTGGAATAGCAGCGTTGGGTTAGCCAGTTCAATGGGAATTTTGGTCTTAGGATTATTGATGTTAATCGGAGGATTGTCCTACGCTTTATTAGCTGCCGCAATTGTCAAAGCACGCGCTTTGTCACCAACGCGATCGCAAAATTTTGCTACTCGCTTTTTATGAGTCCTGAGTCCTGAGTCCTGAGTCCTGAGTAGAACAAGAATAGAAGTGATAAAGGTTTTTATCACCACTATCTTCCGCGTGCAATGTGGACACGTGGTATTGCGTCAGCGCCGCACCAGTTAATTATCACTTCATTCTGTGAACTATTTCAACACTTCATTCTCAGCACTCTTTTAGCACTCAGGACTCAGGACTCAGGACTGTTTTGTAGTTCTTTCCATCTTTGTCGTAATTGGTGTAAGTTCGGAGCAACACCACCATACCGCCAGCTTACATAGGCTTTGCTAATTTCATTTACGATCTCAGCCGTTGCTGTTGAGTGATGCTGGTAAGATACTCTGGCATAATCTAAAGGTGTTTGTGCCGGGTGTTTGCTCAAACCTTTTCGTGCTGACCATCGCAGCATTTGTTGATAAAGGCTTTCCATTGCTGGTAGTTTACTTATGACTCGGTGATATCGCCATTCTCGCCATCGCCTCCAACCCAGCCAACTTAAAAAAGCCAACGCTGTTATGAAAAGAAATCCAGTTAAAATGCCGGATATCCCTTGAGAGAATAAAGAGAAAAACCAAGAGAACACTCTGGCGATCCAGCTAAATACTGTTTCAAACAGGCGATCAAGTAATCCTGTGACAGGTGAGGGCAACCACCCAGCAATCCAATTCCAAACGGAGTGTAGAACGCTAAAAGTTTGAGAATCCTCTATTGAAGGAGGAATAAGGGGATGATTGGGAATGGGGTCAAAAGTAAACCAACCATACTTAGGGAAGTACACTTCTGTCATGGCGTAGGCATCTGTGTTGCGAACGACATACATTCCCGTGAATGGATTGAATTCTCCCGGACTAAACCCCGCAACTAAGCGCGCTGGAATACCAATCGAACGCAGCATAACTGTGAGAACTGTAGAAAAGTGGTCTGGATAGCCACCTTGATTCTTGAATAAGAAAGCTTCAACTAAGTCTTCTTTTTCACCTAAATCAGGTAATGAGAAGGGATTGTCGGGAACGTTATAGTGTTGCTTTAGATACTGGGCTAAATAAAGAGCTTTTTCATAGGGAGAATCGAGAGTTTTGTTTGACTTTCCTACCCGATCTGAGTTGTAGTTGGCTAAAATTTCTTCAGTACGTTGCCTGACTTTCTCGGCAATTTCGCTCTTAATTTGCAGGTAGTAATGTTTAATATTTTGTGAATATCTCGTTTCAGCTTGTCTCAACAAAGTCTGATCGCGTGTGGGAACTTCCGAAATGACGGTATAGGTTAGACCTTCTGATAATTCCACAGGCGATCGCAAACCACCTTCTGTATCGACAGCAACTACTGGTGTCGGAAAGTAAATTTCCTTAGGATAAGCTAAAGTGGGAATCAAATTGGGTAATTCCGACACTACCGTGTAGGTTTGTACAACCTCTTTCGTGGGAGTTGCGATCGCAGGCTGTGGAAGAAATATTTGGTAAGACCAAGGCTCTCGCTTGATGGTTTGAACTTGTGAGGAGCGAGAAATTTCCCATCCCTTACCCGTGTAGCGGTCAAAGGCCAGCACCCGCCAGAAACCCAAGCCTTGCGAGCGTACCCGCATCACGACTTTAGGTTTCATCTCTCCCCTGAGATTTTGATTAATTTGATTGTTAAAACCGTAATAAAAGCTATTATCGGGCTGTCCGTCCTTGCCCGTCCGGGTGCTTCCCTTACTGCTTCCATCTCCTTTGCTGGCACTACCTTGATGGACATAACCTGGGTTAAGCACACTGCGTCCGGTAAAACCACCTTTCACCTCAATTGGAGAACTTACTGGAAACGTCCGCAGTTGATATCCCGGTACACGGGGCAAAACTGCAAAAATTGCCAGCCCCAATCCCACAATCAAAAAGAAATTAAAAATTAAAAATTAAAAATTTAAAGTAGAGTTATCCCTCTTTTTCAATTTTTCATTTTTAATTTTTAATTCTTCCAAGCCGAGTCGAGAACGATAATCTAACACTAAAGTCGGTAGAGCGATTGCTAAAAATACCAGTAGCATTGGCGCAAACTCTAAGGTTTGACTCAGGGTAGCGGCAATACCAAGCAATATCAGCCCTATAACTATCGAATGCCCTAAATCTTTACGACGGGGCACATCAAAACTGTGTAACACTTGTAGTTGAATCAACAACTCTGCCAAGGCAAGCCGTGTATCGTTCAATTCCCCAAACAAATGCCCAAAGAAAGAGCCCAGCGCGGCTAACATTCCGATAGACATGCAGAATTTAGCCGAGATATTCGGCTCCCGTCGATGAGAGTAACTCCAAACTGTACCCAATACACTCATCGGCGCTGCCCAAAGACTGGATTTAGTCCCAGCAGCAATATCTGTTGCTACTATTCCCACAATTACCAAAGCTAGCACCAGCACTCGCAAGGTTATTGAATCTTCAGCTTTCATCTTGGGCGATAAATACATGTTTCGCTCCCAGCGATTCCATGTAGGAAGATGCCAACGCCAATTACTCCTGGAAAAGTTAAACATAGCTGTGAGAAAGCAGCAGATGAGTTTGTGTATAAAGACGTTGAGCAATATCCCCCATACGTTAGTACAGGGGATATGCGTCTTCATTCGACATTTATAACACAAACGCTACGGATAACACCTGTGAGTCAAGAAACACAACTTCAATCGTTGTACTGATTGACACGCCCACAATTCCCCCTTGTTGGATTGTGTCGGTCATGACCTATCATTTTTCAATCTACTGACAAGTCGTTTCCTACTCAGATCTGCTTTGTGCAGAAGCCACAAGCACGTTTGCTGTGGACAGACTCCGCAGGCAAGTGTTTTCCTAATAACTGCTTTTTTTTAAATTGGATAAGTTTCAAAACCAGGATCGTCATTAAAGAATGCTAGCAATGGTAATTTGAACTACATCGTGGGAATAATCGCAAACAAAAGCGGCGGTTGATCTACGGTTGTTAGCTCAACTTCCAACAGATAAGTCTGGTTGAGTTGCGTGCAGCGTAATTCTACGCTCAAGCATCCCGGACTCGAACACTGCGCCACGACTTGGGAGCTATCTCCCTTTAGTTTTAAAATCCCTTTAGTGGGTAACTCAGCGCGAACTCGCAGTGTCGGCTGAGTCTGTGATGGATGTTCTACTTTCAAGGTGAGAACACCCACATTCGTTAACCATTGTCTTTCTACTACTGGATGAGTAGCAGAAACTGATAGAGTCAGATTTTCTAGCAACTGTTTAGCTGCTATTAACGACAGCGCCATTTGTTGAGGCGGTTGTAAATCTGAGTAATTGTTCTGTGAATCCAACATCGTTTCTGAGGTATCTGTGTTTCCAGACCGATAGGGCAGTCTTAGCACTAGTCCTGCTAAGTCATTCAGTGCTTGAGAGTCATTTGGGAAAAAGCTCTCTACGACCTGAACTAATTTTGCACCTAAGGGTTGGGGTGATACCAGCAATGCTTGGCATTTATCAAGCAACTGTTGGAATATCTTTTCCGGCAAATGAATCGGCAGATTAAGCTTGGACTGCTGAGCTGCCCAAACCCAAACTGGAACTAATGCCATTGATGAATTGTCAACATAGTCGGGATAATCTACTAATTGAGACTCCCAAGGGAACAAGGGTGGGTGGTTTTCAATGTGGATTTGTAACCGACGTTTGAGGACGGCTTGGAAACGTTCTTGCACAGTAGGAATTTCTCCTAGTTGAGATAAATGGGGCTTTCCCTCCAACTCTTGCTTACTGCTCTTGAAAGCATCAGCGGCTGCGGCAGGTTTTTTTACCCCGTCAATGCCCTCACAGTTGCCAGAGATCTGTCCGTCGGTATCAGCATTTATTGCTAACAACCAAGTGAGTAACTGGTACTGTAAGGATTCTGAGTCACTATTCATGAGTAGATGTATCTGATCCGGATACTAGGGAGTTACGAATCTCCCAAGCTTGTTCCAGAATTTTAAACCACCTTTTTTGTAATTGTGCCATTGACAACCCTAAAATTTTGGCAATTTTTTCGTCAGGTTGTCCTTGTTGTTTTAAATTGAGTAAAGATCGATGTTTTTCATCAAGTTGTTCTGTATAATTATCCCATTGTTGAGGAGTCAAACCCAAATTCGTCCGCAAATCTGCTTCCAACCACTCATGAACTAACTCCCAACGATGTAACAGCGCAAACCGAATCAGATGGTATTTGAAGCGCTGCTGTAGGTAATCCCGTTGACGAGGAGTTAAACCCAAAATGGACTCAATTTCCTGCGCCGAGAAATCTTGGAGACGGAGGGCAAAGTAATCAGCACAATCAGATTGTTGCCGTTCTTCAAGATAATTAACTAATTCCGAGACTACTACAGAACGCAACGTTTCTTCTTGAGGTTCTGGTTCCGGTTGCGTTGCCATCGCTGATCGCAATTGCTGCACTGCTGGTTCTTCCCAAGAACCGTCGGATTCGTTACCGCTTCCTTCTGCTGCTTGCTCTATATCGACGCAGGTTTCAGGTGGCTGTTGTTGCGAGAAAGTTTGTGCTCGCAGAATAATCAGTTGCTGCTGACGCCCTGGTAACGGAATCCGTCTCTTAGCATAGCGCTCGGTAAATGCCATGTATTCTGCCAAATCCAACTTAGTCCGAGGGCTATATGTAGCATCTAGTTGATTCTCTCGCCGGAAAGCGTTCAGCGCTTCTAAATAAAAATTCTGTAGAAAATCTTCAATAATAACGAGCCGCCCTTGATAGCTTAATTGCCTCTGAGGAGGATTAATGTAGCGATAAATAATCGCGCTTAGCGTACCGTGTAATTCCGTCCTGCCTCGAGATGAGCCTAGCTCATGATACCTGAGACACTGTTGCAGTCGATGCTCGGCTAGGGAAATTGCGGATTTTTCTACAGTACCAGCAGCCTGGATACGTTTACTTTCATTGCAAATCCGATTGACTTCGGCAGCAATGCGCATTGCCACTTCTTGGCAATTGTGTTCTCGAGCTTTTGTCGATCTTTGAAGCTCCTTGTACAGGAGTTGAAATATCGCCTCCACGCCGATAGAACTTACTCCCTGAATTGTTGTGGTTGCGGCTAAATTCATATGTCTCGGTTTTAAACAGACCCTAACATAAATACAAACCGTGTGAGTGTAAGTATTGGGTAAAGGTTTTTCCGTATAAGCTACAGCTAGGGAAATCCTGCAAATAAGGATTTAGCTTAGTTTAGTCTTCCCATTTGTAAGTTTGACTGTCATTACTTTAAAAAAAGTAACAATCTTTACCCACTAAATATTTCACAGGTCATTATGGATTTACAAGCACAAATTCAATTGCTGATTGACAATGCACCCAAAGATGGTAGTACACCAGAGATTGTCACAGCAATCGCTCCACTTCTCAGCGCGATCGCTTCATCGTTAAGCTACACCCAGTATTATATTCTCCGACATTTGGAGTCAGGCTGGGTTATGACTACATTGAGCAACCGTGCAAATCCAGAGTTGGTAAAGCGTGTTATTTATGCTTTCCCTACCATACAGGATGTTCCACCAAGCTCGTCTGCTGGGCTTGACCCTCAGGTAATCCCAGTCCCCATGCCTGTTACCCATATTTTGTTCCAATTATTAGCAATAGAACCCGTAGATAGTATAGTATTTTTTGAGACTTCTGGCACAACAAACAATCCAGTTGAAGTTCAAAGAGCCGAACTGCAACGACTCGTTCAAGAACAGCTACAACAAAACCTCTTGCACAATCGGATACCACCTGACATTGCTTAAGAAAATTAGGAGTTATGAGTAAAGACTGAGGAATAAACATTTTACTTAATATTCCTCATCAAGAGCGGACTAAGAAGGCGAGCGGCTTCGATTACCCCTACTCCTTATCCTCACTTTACTTTTAGGGAGATCCATAAAAATAAATATCCATAAGTCAAACTAGATGTCTAGTACAGAGCGGCGGAAATCACCCACCCATCTGAAATAGGTAAAAAGCTTATAAAATAAGTGTTCTTTCTTTTTACTTTTTACTTTTGCCTTGTTGTACTAGTCGTAGTCGCTTGGCTTGCTGACATACGGCCGGATATTTATTTACAAAGCAAGTGCCTTAGTACAGCGTTGCATTAATTCGTAGCGAATTGACAGAGGAAAACTTTTGA
>CALMVQ010000283.1 GCA_937873135.1 uncultured Scytonema sp.
TCGCGAGATAGCATCGCGAATAATGTGTTTCTGCCAAATTGGGATGCTCCCTTTTTAATGCCGCTTTATGACAGTTGACTTCTTTTAATGGTTTTTTACATTTAGATTTATAATATTGAAATTCCCGCGCATTCATTCCCCTGTAAGCTCTCCCCTTCTCACAAAACTACTTTGTCTCCATCCAATTGTCACCAGCACGCACATCGACAACTAAAGGTACACTTAACGATACTGCACCTTCCATTGCGGACTTAATTTGCGGTTGTAATTCTTCCCATTCATGTAGGGGAACTTCAAATACCAATTCATCATGAACTTGTAACAACATGTGGGCTTGGTAATTCTGCAAAACCTCACGTAGTTTTACCATGGCAATTTTGATAATATCAGCACTGGAACCTTGAATTGGTGCATTGGCAGCAGCACGGAGTAACCCAGCATCGTAAACACCTAAATTCTTAAGTTTGCTGACGTCAATAGATTCTGGTTTGTTACCTTTAAAACTGCGTAGGGTATTACTGGTAAAATCAAAATATCGACGACGTCCCAAAATCGTTTCAACATAACCTTGGGAGATGGCTTGTTTCTTCACCCCTGCCAAATATGTAAAAACTTGAGAATAACGTTCATTAAATCGCTTAATAAACTCGTTAGCGCTAACTTTATCTATCCCAGTGGAACGTGAAAATCTCAGAGAACCCATCCCATAAATCACGCCAAAGTTGATAGTTTTTGCTAACCGCCGTTCGTCTGATGTTACATCTTCTTTCTCAAAAATCAGCCGTGCCGTTACAGTGTGAATATCCTCATTTTGCCGATAAGCTTCAACCAAAATTGGCTCTTGACTCAGGTGAGCTAAAATCCGCAACTCAATTTGTGAGTAATCAGCAGCTACTAATAACCAGCCAGGTTCTGGCAAAAAAGCTTTCCTAATTTTACGACTAAAAACAGTCCGAATGGGGATATTTTGTAAGTTCGGATTGGAAGAAGATAACCTGCCAGTCGATGTCGCCGCTTGATTAAAATCCGTATGGACGCGCTGTGTGTCTTTCCGCACTAATTTTGGTAGTGCATCCACATAAGTTGACTTCAGTTTAGACAGAGTACGATACTCAAGTATGGCATCAACAATACCGATTTCATCAACTTCTTGCAGCCTTTCTAGTGTTGCAGCATCTGTAGAATAACCAGTTTGTATTTTCCGAGAATACTTAGTGCTTAACCCTAACTTTTCAAATAATATCTGGCTCAACTGTTTGGGAGATCCCAAGTTGAATTTTTCTTCAGCAAGATCATAAACTTGTTGTTCAAACTTGGCTAAATCTATTTCTAACTGTTGGGAAATTTCTTTCAAGTAAGCTGTATCTATCCGAATTCCCCGGTATTCCATTTCCGCTAACACTGGTTCCAAAGGCTGTTCCACTTCTACAAGAAGTTTATCCAAAGCTGGAATTTTTTCCAGTTGCTCGCGTAGTTTTGAGACAAGTTGAAATGTGACATGCACATCCATTCCGCAGTAATCTGCTACGCTGGAAATATCTACATCAGCTATAGTTTTGCCATTGGGAACTAAGTCAGTATAACTTTTTGCGGTCAAACCCAAGTAACGCCGAGCTAAGTCACCTAGATTATGAATTCCATCTGGATTTAAAACGTAACTTGCCAGCATGGAGTCAAATACAACTCCTGCCATGGTGATTCCTTGACACCGTAGAACTAAACGGTCAAACTTAGCATTCTGTAAAGCCTTAGGATAATCAGTACTTTCTAAAATTGGACGCAGTGCTTCCAAGGCAACGTCCAAACTCAAATTCTTCCCATCTTTATGCCCGAGAGGTATATACGCAACTTCATCTGGTTGGCTTCCCCAACAGCAGCCAATTCCCACTAAAGTTGCATCCCGTGGTTCTAAATCGCTCGTTTCCGTGTCCCAAGCAACTGGTGTTTCTGTGCTGGTAAATTGTTGGAGATGCTTCACCAATTCGATGAGTTTGGCTTCTGTATCAACGATCTGTGGTGTAATCACAGAAACAGGTTGCTGTTGTGCTGTATCTGTCTCATCAGCACTGAAAAACCACAAATCACTATCTTCGTTTATCGGGGGTAGGGAGTCGTTTGTTGCCTCAACTGTACTACCACCAAACTGTTGTTGAAGTTCGTTAATTTTATCGAGGAAAGACTTGAATTCTAAATTTTCTAAAATAGGAATGAGGTGATCTGTGTCGAAGCCTTTTAAAATACAGTCTTCTAAATCAACTTCTAGGGGGACATCAAGAACAATACTTGCCAAATAGCGAGATTTTTCAGCGTCTTCTTTCCCTGCTTCTAATTTTTTCTGAACTGCACCTTTGATTTCGCTCAAAGAGGAGTAAATCTTATCAAGGGAACCGTAGGTATTCAGCAACTGTACTGCTGTTTTTTCCCCAATTCCCCTCACGCCAGGAATATTATCTGATTTGTCGCCGCAAAGGGCTTTAAAATCTACGACTTGGGAGGGGAAAACGCCTAGTTTTTGTTTGACTTGTTCTGGACCAAATTCAGTTATGCTATTTGTCGCACGCTTCAGTGCATCTGGACTAAAGTACAATACGCTAATTTCTTTTTTAGTATCGATCAGTTGGAACAAATCGCGATCGCCTGTCAGGACTTTGACTTTATAATTAGCAGCCGTCGCTTTTTGTGCTAAGGTTCCCAAGACATCATCTGCTTCGTAACGTGGAGCGGTGACAATTTTCAGATTAAACGCATCAAGCATCTCTTGGAGATTTTTCAAATCGGGAATGAAATCCTCTGGTGTTCCCGGACGATCTGCTTTATAAGTATCGTCTGCTTCATGGCGGAAAGTTGGTAAGCCCAAATCAAAAGCGATCGCCATTGCTTGAGGTTTCTCGGTTGTCATCACCTCCAGCAGAGACTTGAGAAAACCAAAACACACACTCGTGGGAATCCCCGTTTTTGTCCGCAATCCACCGCTACGACCGACAAAAGCAAAGTACGAACGAAAGGCTAGGGAGTGTCCATCTACTAGAATGAACGTGGGGTGTGTTGTTGTTAATGAATCGGAAGCCAACTGTTTTAAAGGTTTTTTTAGGATCTAGACTTATTTTAACGTAAGTTGCAGGTTGAACCAGATCCCCGACTTCTTAAAGAAGTCGGGGATCTCAGTATTCAATTACGAATTAGAAATTCCTTCGTCACTCTTCTTTTGACGACGTAGTTTCAGTATACCAACTACACCTGCGCCTAATAGAGCGATCGCACTTGTCGGTTCTGGTACAGTAGCCACCTTACCAAAGTCAACCGCAAAAACTACGTCATTGAAGTCGCGATCAGCAATTATATCAAGGTTCCCGCCATCCGTCGAACCTTTTGGCCCGAATAAATCCTCAAACCCAACTAAAAGGTATCGATCATCTAATGAATAAGCAACTATATGATCCAATTGATCTGGGTTCTGATCTGCATTTGTGCCGTAAATGTTTTTTAATCCTGTTGTTGGATTAGTTGCACCCGGATCGTTTGGTTGAGCGCCATTTGCTCTCAACAAGAAGTTGAGTTGTGTGCCACTGGCTATTTTACCCAAATTGACATAATCACCAACATTTAAACTCCCATCATCAATCGGCTTCTCACAATTATTATTGTTTCCGGTTTTACAGGAGGCGTCTGTAAAAACATAGCCGTTTTGGTAATTAGAACCCTTGGTTGCTTCGTAAGCTAGCTGATCGTGATAAACGGCTCCTCCGTTAACGAACCAGACACGCACATCGTGATCATCTTTAAGTACGAGCTTACTAGGATCTAGTTTCGTTACGTTACCTTCTGGAATAGATATTCCTTCTTTTTGCACGTAACTCTGAAAAGCCGGAATCAATGATTGGAAACCTGATGTGTCTGTCGATCTGTTTTGAACTGGATTTACTGTTAAATTTTGCCAATCATTTGAATTTTCTAGTGAGACTGCATTGGCAGAAGATATTACTGAGAATGATCCACTTAAAGCTGTAACTATAGCAATCAGTTTTGTAAACCTTTTCATATCAACCCTGGAGTTTTTACCGTAAATTTATGGAATTACTGATTTCATTAGACTTCTTACAAAAGTAGGTAGTAGATCCGAGTGGAATCGGAAGATATAGAATCCTAATATCAAGCAAGAAGTCTAATGGTTATTTCTTACAAATGATTTAGGATTACTATACATACCTTCTACGGACTACCTTCATCCCCCCTAAGAGAGTAAAAGTTACTTTTGTCAGAAATCTTACTGATTTAGTCACTTGTTTGGAAACAAATGTTCCTTCTTATGATATACATTTAGTAACTTAAGATTTGGCTTAGTGTCTATATTTACAAATACTCTTGATGAACTCTTTATATTGCAGGCTTTCATATGCCCAAAGGGATATTTATAAATCAGGAGAAGCCTTGCTTAACATTCATTTTGAGTATTTTCTTGGAGTTAGCAGTCGTATAATCATACATAAGTAGATATGCGTAATTATCTACAAATATATTGACCGTCATTTGTTCTTAGTCCTTTGTGCCTGACAATTCACAAATGAGAAAGAGTGACCACTAAGAGGTTGTTTGAAAAAGGTCTGCTTGAGCCTTAAGTGATACTAAGATTGCAGCTCAAGTGTGAGTCCAATCCCTAAAGTGGTTCTTCCGGTGTAGGGAAGGAGGCAACCCAAAGGGCAAAGGGCTGAGTGCTTACTTACCGAAAAGAGTGAAATAGTTTTAAGGAATATTAATGTTTGACATTAAACTGCTAGTAGTTGATATAGATGGTACAATTTCTGGTTGTTCCAACAGCATTAGCAAACCTGTATTGCAGGCAATTGTGGCGGCGCAAGCACGGGGTATAGAGGTGGCGATCGCCACCGGTCGTATGTATCGCTCAGCGTTGCGCTTCCACCAGGAAATTAGCTCTAGCCTGCCACTAGTAGCGTATCAAGGAGCGTGGATTCAAAGCCCTATTACTCAAAACATTCATCGCCATTTGCCTGTTTCTAGAGAAATGGTACACAAGCTGTTGGATTATTTTGAACAACCCGAACTGCGATCGCTCTTATCTGTCCACTTTTATATCAACGATCAACTCTACGTTCGAGAGATCACACGAGAAACAGAAATTTATGCACAACGTTCTGGTATCATCCCGATTGCTGTAGGTGACTTGCGTTCCTGTTTAAAGGATGAACCCACAAAAGTTCTCGCTTTGTGCGACGACACAGATGTTATTGATCGGTTGCTGGGGAATTTGCGCTGCCAATACACTCCCGCAGAACTATATCTCACCACGTCTGTTGCCACCTTCTTTGAAGCGACTAATCCCTTAGCAAATAAAGGAATTGGAGTGCGTTACCTAGCCGAAGAACTGCTGGGACTGCAATCTGTTAATGTCATGACAATTGGTGATAACTTTAACGACGTAGAAATGCTCGAATATGCTGGCACCGGTGTAGCTATGGGTAACGCACCAACTCAAGTCCAAGCGATCGCTCAATGGGTAGCTCCTAACGTAGAGCAAGACGGAGCCGCAGTAGCAATTGAAAAATTTCTGCTATCTTAACAATTTAGTACTGTGTTTTATGAGACTCAGTAACTTAGAATATTCATAAAAATCAGAAAGGATACCGACGACTGGCCGTGTTTCGTCTCGGTATCCTTGCTGGTTCGCTCCTCACACACCTGCTAATGTACCCGAACAGCTTCAACTAGTCAATAGCCAATTCAGAAGTTTATATTAAGAATTAAGAAGCTAAATCTTGTATTCAGTATTTATAGATACCTGTGTAAGCCCGAACCACTTGCTTATTCGTGAGATCTCTCATATTTTGCCTAAAAATCATACATTGTATGATTTTTTACAGACGCATTCTTAAAGTTCTCCCAACTCCCCATTCACAACTCCTGAAGAGCAAAAATACCCAATTTGTCTTCAAGCAAAAATCTGAATACAGATTGAGTCGCCAAGACCAATCCCAATCTGGCTTGAGCTAGTTCAGGGTTCGTCGTTTTTACATCACCCCAAATACGACACTCAGACCAAAAGTTTTGAAAAGCTTCACTTAGGTTCAAAGCTGCTTTTTCCCATTTACGTTCATCTGTGGAATCAGAATACTCCAAGTCTACGACTTGTATTAACTCAGCGATTAAGCGACGCGAAGCTGGGTGATGATCGCGCATTTGATCACAGTTAAGCCAGGGAATTTGGTTGCATCCGGTTGTTGTCCAAAAGGCAGTACCAGGTTCTGGTTGCCTGAGTTTAATCAATCTCTCTTCACATGCCAGCCGCAACAGAGTGCAGCAACGAGCATGGGCGTATTGAGCAGTAAATTGGGAGGGGGACAGAGGGATAGCTCCAGATAAGGAGTTAAGGGAGGCTTGCCTTGAAGATTCCCATTCTCCTACTTCCCTAAAGACAAGATTTTGCAACCAAGTCGCCAATAACTGGTCACTTAACTCCAAATGAATCCAACCTGGAGAAACGATTTGAATATTGAAATATTTGATACATTTTGCAGATAAATGAGAGACAATGGCATTGGCGACATCTATTGAGGGACGATTCTGAGATTTTGATAGCTGTAAGGCTACACTTGAAATATATAAAACTCGATTATTATCTCTGCCTTTATATAGAGGAATATTTTCCTTTAATATGCAGTCAATGTGATTCGTTCTGGAATATGTACTTATTGCTATCCATAAATGACCGCGAACTAACCGCTTAGTTGCTATATGTTTATATATAGGTAGTTGTTGATACACATTTCCTCGAGAGAAAAAACCAATACTTCAGATCATTGAGATTCTGTCATCTGTCTTCGGAAATAAATTATTCTATACAGAGGAAAAATGAGAATTATGCAAATTTTTTTTGAAACAAAGTAAATTTTACTACCATCATTGTACAGTAAGAGTATAACAAAAGAGTAGGAGTTCTTCTTTCTACCTTTTTGATGGCTGGCACTGTAAGGTGTTAAGCCTGAGTTGCCAACACAAAGACACTCCTTGCACCTTTTTACGTTACGCCGTCTTTGTCTTCAGCCAAACGCTTTTTGTTACCTATGCAATCTCCATCCTCCTTTTCTGAGGCTTCACGTCCTTTTCTAACTTGGCAACGGATTCTTGATTGGGCTCAAGAACACTACCGTTGCCGCACCTTTAGCAAAGATGAACGCATTCCAGCTAGACCTGGATTGCTGTACTTGGTGCAAAGGGGTGCGATCCGTATGGTAGGAACCGCTCAAGTTAGTGCTACAGCCAGTCAGTTGACATCTCGACGCATAAATAGAACCCCAGAAGAAGCTTTCTTAGGGTTCGTTGGTGCAGGACAGCCGTTTGAAATTGTTGCCCAATCACCATTCACACTTCAGGCTTACGCCCACGTTGATCAAACAGCAGTGTTGTGGATGTACTGGCACGATTTAGACAACTGGCCCCACTTCCGTCGCGAAGTTATGGATGCCTTTAGATATCAGCACCAGCGCAAGCTGTTATGGCTGAGTGCTTTAGGACAACGGCGCACAATTGACCGACTCTTAGGATTCCTAACATTATTAATCGAGGAATATGGAGAGCCGTCAATGAGCGACACTGACCCAGATGTTATTCGTGGCTATTGTCTACCCTTCCCTCTCACTCATGCCCAAATTGGCAGTGCGATCGGTTCGACTCGTGTCACCGTCACCCGCTTAATGGGTAAACTGCGTCAACGCGGTTTAATCTTGACTCAGGGGGATAATCTTATTTGCTTACCAGCAGAATCGATTAATAGAGGCTAAACTTTAGCACCAATCGCAGGTGTCAGCGAATTTTGACAAACCCAGCCTGGGAAATCAGTTCCTGTCCCTGCTCGGTCAGGAGTAAATTGGCATAAGCCGTACCTGCAAGTTGTTCGCTTTGACCATTCTGTTTGACCACCACAAACAGATTGCGAGTAATTGGGTACTTTCCTGATTGAAAAGCTTCTATGTTCAATTTGTTTCTTTTATTACCAGAACATTCAGAGGGGAGGACAAATGGTTCTTGGTAAGGGGCGATAGACTGTCCTTGCGTCCGCCCTAAAGGCACGGGCTTGATTGAACATTGAGGAATAACCTCTGGGGCAGAAGCGTAATAGATGCCTCCAGGACTATCAGCCACTTTCTGTAGTGCTTGGGTGGTTGTGGAAACAAATTCCACTCTTGGCCCAAAAGCTTGACCACCCAAGATGTCTTGGACAAACAGTTCTACAGTACCGCCATTACTTATGCGGCGAGAAAAAGCCTTAATAGGGATCATTGGGCCACCGATTTGGTTCCAATTTGTTGTCTTGCCAGTGTAAATCGACTGTAACTGCTCAATAGTCAATTCTGAGACATTCAGGTTCGGGTTAACTGCGACTGCCAAACCATCAATTGCTACGGGAATTTGTTTGAGAGTGAATCCGTGTTGCTGGGCACGGCTTAATTCTTGGTCAACAACTAGTCGTGAGGATTGGGCAAACGTTAGTTGACCATCGATTAATAACTGTATTCCACTACCGGAACCAGGAGCGCTACTTAATGGTTCAACATAGTGTAGCCGAAACTCAGGTCGCGCGGCTTGGATGATTGGGTCAGCTGTTAGTCGAATCGGTGCCCAAGAAGTACTGCCGCCATAATTGAATAATCCTGTGGGGATATTTGGCACAGAGGCAAAAACTTTGCCTCTGGGTTCTCCATTGGAATTAGTCAGATGTGAGAGAGAATCGACCGAAGACTTTCTTGTGAACCACCAAAAGCCGCCAGCTATCAATCCAACTGTTATTAATAGAGATAAAACAAGAATTGGTATTTCATTTTTTGGCGACATATTCAAGATTTTTTAATTGTTAGTAGTTGGGTGTTAGTAGTTAGTTGAAATACCCACTAACTACTATCCAAAACCTATTAGCGGAGTTGGACAAATCCAGCTTTAGAAATTAACTTTTGACCTTCAGAAGTCAGCAACAATTTTGCATAAGCTTCTCCAGCTTGCTGGTCGCTTTGACCATCTTGTTTAACAATTACAAATAACCGCCGTGTAATGGGATATTCACCATTTTGAAAAGCGGTTGCATTTAATTGGTTAATCTGAGCTGGACATTGTCTGAGTGAAACGAAAGGCATTTGGTATGGTGGAACCAGTTGATCTGGTTTCCTTCCCAATGGTAATGGCTTAACTGTGCATTGTCCAACGACTTCGGGAGATGAAGCGTAGTAAAGACCACCCATATTTTTTGCGACTTCTCTCAAAGCTTGTGTTGTGGTAGAGATGAATTGAACGTCGCTACCAAACTTTTCCTTTTCTAAAACGTTCTGTACAAAAAATTCGACAGTTCCGCCTTCTTCTTGACGGCGAGAATAAGGTATGGTCGGTAGATTTGGACCACCAACCTGCTGCCAGTTAGTTATTTTGCCAGTATAGATGTCTTTAAGTTGGGATACAGTTAAACCAGGAATATTAAGATTAGGATTAACTGCGATCGCAATGCCGTCAATAGCTACAGGAATTTCTTTTAAGGTAAAGCCCTGCTGTTGCGCTTGCTGGTGTTCGCTCTTGTCAAGTGAACGAGAAGACTGAGAAAAAGCAAGTTGGTTATTTAACAGCATCTTGATTCCACTACCAGAACCAGGAGCTCCAGTAGTAGGATCGGTATAGCGTAAACGAAATTGAGGCTGGGCAGTTTGAATTACTGAGTCAGTGACTTTTCGGATTGGTGCCCAAGTCGTGCTACCTCCATAGCTAAACAATCCAGAGGGAACGTTTGTGACAGAAGCCAAATCACCACTCGACGGTTCGGATGATTGTGATTTATAGTTGCTAAAAGGAGATATTTTGAGACCAGAACTTTTAGTCAACCACCAAAATATAGCTCCTGCCAGCCCTAGTGTGATCACCAAGGCTAGAATCAAAACTGCTGTCTCATTTTTTTGCGACATAGCTATTGTTAAGTTTTTATAGCAAGTATGGCGATTCTTACTTGCATTTAATATAGCTCTTGTGGGTTGCGTATTTTACCCTCAAATGTCGGCAACGGTAGCAATTAAAGGATTACCTGATTTTGACAAATCCAGTCTTTTCAATCAGCTCTTGCCCCTGAGGCGTCAGCAGCCAATTTGCGTAAGCTTCCCCAGCTTGCTGATCCTGAGGAATATTTTGTTTCACAATCACAAATAAATTGCGGGTTATTGGGTAGTCACCACGACGGAAAGCCTGAGCATTTAATTGGTTGCGCTGATGAGGACATTCATTCGGTTCGACAAAGGGTTCAAGGTAGGGAGATACCAAATGACTGCTTGTGCGTCCCACAGATAACGCCAATGGTTGCGAGAATGGCTAAGACAAGCTTAAGCGATTCATTATTCTTAGACATAAAGAGCTGTCAGCACCAAGAAATGCCCTATAGCAGTATAGATAACAATTTGTAAATAAGACGAAATAAAGCTGTAATCGCGAGCGCGACTAACCCAGCGGCTACAGGAATTATAACTATTTGTATACTCGTCAGATCGCGGTGCAATAAAGGAATAAAAAATACAACTGCAAAACTAATAGCTGGAATAATCAATAAATCCCACTTTTCAATCCACCGTCTTGTTTGGGCAAATATTATTATTGTTAAAATAACAGCTGAGGCAGCTAGGGTAATTAATGAAGATTTTAATATACTAAATAGAGCGAGGGCTATGACTCCACCTTCAAATCCACTAAATGCTGCCCCACTGAGTATTTCTATTAGAGAAAATGGTCGTTTGGTAGACGTAAGTGACTGCTTTTGAGGTTGTGGCTGTGACTGTGTTCCAGATTGGTGGGGATTAATCTGTGTAGCGGGTATGCTTGGTGTCGGTGCGAGGGCATTCAGTACATCTTGGGCTGACTGAAAACGTTGATTGGCAGCGCTTAACAGCATTTTTTCTAAAATATTAGCAAGGCGAGGACTGACAGTGACTTGCGATCGCCATATCCACTGGTTGTTATAGACATCAAATAACTGAGTTACTTCCTGTTGCCCTGTTAAGAGCATCACTATAGTAACACCTAGAGCATACAAGTCTGTAGATGGAAAAACTTGACCGCCAGACATTTGCTCTGGTGGGGCAAATCCTAGAGAATAAATTCCAGTAGAAGCTTTACCCGGAGTACTATTTGTTACCTGCTTCACAGCCCCAAAATCGAGAAGAAAAATTTTGCCGTCATAACGGCGCATGATATTGCTCGGTTTGATATCTCTGTGGATAATACCTTTACTATGGACAAATTTTAAGATAATGAGAGTTTCTTGCAGTACTTCTAAAACTTCTGGTTCAGAAAACTTACCTTTTTGGACTAATTCTTCCTCTAGATTTTGTCCTTTAATATATTCCTGTACTAAGTAAAAAAACTGGTCTTCAACTCCAGCTTGCATTCCCGGAACAGGGAGTTGGAAGAAAGCATACAGCTCGGGAATTTGCTCGTTTTGATGACCTATTTCTTCTAAAACGACTGCTTCGCGTTCAAATAAGTCTTGCGCGAGTTGCAGTTGAGTTGAACTTAAATTACCCGACGGTTGAAATTGTTTAACAACACATTGGCGCATTCCCGGAGTATAGCGATCGCGTGCCAAAAATGCTGCGCCAAACCCGCCGCGCCCGAGCAACTTTGTCGGCAAATAGCGTCCAACTAAAATTAATGGCATACCACAAGCGGTACAGTATTTTTGCTGCACCGTTCTTAAAATCGCTTGATCGTCTAAATCGGGAAACAAGTTTTGCGGACGGTGGCAGCGTGGACGAGTGCAGTAAATTTCCATTTATTTGTCATTAGTCATGAGGCATTAGTCATTAGTCATTTATCACTTGTCATTCGTCATTGATTGTTAGTTATTGGTCATTTGTTTGTTCAAACAAATGACGAAGGACATTCGTACTAATGACTCATGACTCATGATCAATGACCACTGACCAGATCTCAGTCTTCATCAGAGATAGGCGTTTTTGCATTTAATGTGTTTATCGCCATGCTCTTTTGTGATGACTTTAACACATCTTGATTCCATCCGGGTGTAGCAAATTGTGGCAAAATTTCTTGACTAAAAGCTTCTGCTGCTTTGGATCTGTAGCGATTGGGATTAAAAATCAGCCACAGCGTGCGCTTAACAACGACACCTTCAATAGGCGTGCAATGCAACATCCCCATTTGTAATTCTTTAGCTATTGCCGAGGTAGAGACAAAAGCCGCTCCCAAACCGGATTGCACAGCATTTTTAATGGCTTCTATGGAATTAAGTTCCATCTCGATTTTAAAACGTCGTGTATCGATATCACAACGTGTCAGTACAGAGTCAATCACCTTGCGAATAGTTGATTGGGAATCAAGCGTTATGAATTGTAATTTATATAAATCTTCTTTGTGGATTGTTTCAAGTTTGGAAAAGGGATGAGTCACAGGTAAAATCAGCGCTAATTCATCATCAGCGTAAGGAATAATTTCTAAAGATTCCGCTAGTTCGCCGGGAATTTCTCCGCCGATGATTGCCAAATCCACCTGTCCGTTTGCCACACCCCAGGCAGTGCGACGGGTAGAGTGGACATGCAACTGCACTCCTACATCTGGATATTTATGTCGAAACATACCGATCATTCGGGGTAAAAGATAGGTGCCTGTGGTTTGAGAAGCACCCACAATCAAGGTACCGCCTTGAAGATTTTGGAGATCCTCAATAGCGCGACAGGTTTCTTGACACAAACTCAAGATTTTTTCACCGTAGCTTAGGAGTAAATGTCCGGCTTCGGTTAATTGGGCACGACGTCCTCCTCGATCAAATAACGGAACATCCAATTGCCGCTCTAAGTTTTGCACTTGCAAGCTCACGGCAGGTTGGGAGACATAAAGACTATCAGCAGCACGCTTGAAACTCCCTTCTGCGGCGATCGCTTTGAGGATACGTAACTGATCTAAAGTGAAAGGAAGGTCAGACATAAGGCTAAACCCACAAACTTTGAAAGGAGCAGCATTGGCAACAAATCAGCGATTCGTAACATTCTTCAAAGTCATGATTTATTGCATTTTCGACTTGGTAGCAGTAAATGAGCACATTAAAACATCTTGACTAAAGTCCCCCTTTGAATACTTTGTGATATTGATTGTACTGAGTTGAGTTTTCTTTAAATTACTTCATTTGTGTATTATGATGCTTGCGGCTTGGTTGACCACTAGTCATTTTGTCATGCTGGGACTACAATTGTGTTTTGTACTCGCCCATAGTGGCGGCGCAGCCCTACGCCCGTGGGCAGAAAAACACATGGGAGCGCGGCTTTATCGCATTCTTTTCGCAGCTACCAGTTTACCGTTGGCTGTGCTTTTGATTGTTTACTTTTTTAACCACCGCTATGATGGGCTACAACTTTGGCAGATTCAAGACGTAACAGGAATGCAGGGGTTAGTTTGGGTACTATCAGCGATTTCGTTTTTGTTTTTGTATCCTGCTACCTTCAATCTACTAGAAATTGCTGCCATTCAAAAGCCATCCGTTTACCTTTATGAAACTGGAATTATCCGCATTACTCGCCATCCACAGATGGTGGGACAGATAATTTGGTGTATTGCCCACACTCTCTGGTTGGGTACTACTTTTACTCTCGTCACCTCCATCGGATTGGTATTGCACCATTTATTTGGAGTTTGGCACGGGGATCGCCGTTTGAGCTCTCGCTATGGCGAAGCCTTTGCTGATGTAAAACAACGCACAAGCATCATTCCGTTTGTGGCTGTTCTCGACGGTCGTCAATCTTTGAAATGGCAAGAATTTCTTCGTCCTGCTTACTTAGGAGTTACTCTTTTTGTGTTACTACTTTGGTGGTCTCACCCCCTACTGGATCAGGCAACTAGTAGGGTACGATTATAAATTTAACCATTATCCAACTAGTAGTAGTAATTGATAAAAATTTGTGGCAAATTCAGTTTATCTATTGCTACCAAATCAATGTAGGATGAATTCTAATAGCTGTCATTGGGGGGGTGTGTTTAGTCTGGTTGAGAACTTATATTGGTAGTTACTGGTCAATTATCCAAGTTGGGAGTAAGTTGCAGCTAGCTCCACATTCCCTCAATGGGAGCCGTAATCAGGAGTTGAAAATTCAGAAAAGCCACCGTGAAAGTCGCGCTGGCTTTTTTATCAGCGCTACAATCAACGCTGATGTGTTCGCATAATCTTTTGTACCCTGCAATCAACACCCTGTTAAGAAAGGTCATCCAGTACTTTGGATGCATTGGATGTACAAAGGAAAGTTGCTTGGGAGCCAGCGTATTCACCAGGGGTTTTCTCTCACGGGCAAACTTTCCTGCACCTGATGCGTGGATTAACAAGAGAGGTTGATACTATTTACACTCTTGATACCCGGATTTTAGATTTATTCCACGGATGAAACACAAGGGAGCAACTACCATCAAGGAATCATCGGTTAATATTCAGAATATAGAATCACCCCACGCATAAGAGTTGGGGGTTTCAAAAAGGAAAAACTTTATGACATCTCCAAGGATTAAGATCGGCGCTTGAGCAAAGAATTCTCCTGAATTATGGACTTTCCTTACCAGGGGTACAAGAGAATTCGGTGTTGGGAGTGTATCCCGCTTGAGGGTAACTGAGGAAACCCACAGCAAAGTGCTGGCTCCTCCTGACGGAAGTATTCTTCTTTTGTAAGCGCTTTGAAGGGCAGTAGCGGAAGTCTACGCTCCTTCATGATAATAACCAGTTTGATATGAAAACCCTACAATTCAAGAAGCGTCATGGTGTTGTCGGTTAGTGAGCGGACATTTACTCAAGAGGTTTTAGAATCTCCTATTCCTGTTCTAGTAAATTTTGGAGCACCTTGGTGCGGCTTGTGTCGCATCATCCACCCCATGTTGTTGCAATTTCAAGCCCAGTGCAGCGATCAAATTAAGTTAGTTGGAGTAAATGCCGATGACAATTTCAAACTGTCTATTACCTATCGCCTAAAATCACTACCCACTTTAATCTTGATCGAAAACGGCAAAAGTAGACAGCGATTGGAAGGTTTTGGCGGTAGAGATGATTTACTTCAAGCTTTAGAAGAAATTAAACTCAATTACACCAACCGTCCCAAAACTGACAAAATTGCCACAACAGTAGATTTAGGGTGTCGTTCTGCCAGATGAAATACACTAGTTCTAAGTGTTCCAGAAATTTCCACAGATGAATCTGAGGGATGGATCGTTGGTGCAAATCTAAAACCATGCTTAATTACCCCACTGGATGAAGGTCCAGTGGGTTATTTTATGCTTGAGGGTGTGTGTCAAGGAGCTTGTTGTTGGGTACAAGGGGATAGAAATCATCAGGGAAATTCGCGCTATGAGGGATTCAAAAGTCAAGTTTGAATGAGTGAATTTGGCTGACATCTCTTCAAAGTCTCACAAAAAGGGAAAATACAGAAGCTCTCGGCATACCTCTTCAAAAATAAGTAAGTAGGTGTGAATCAAGACAACTTTACATTGGGGCTGTTAATGGAAAGAGAGTTAGTTTTTAGTAGGCTGAGAAGCATGTCAACATTTGTTTACATATTTAGGTTTTTTTGCGCTAACCTACTTATCGCAAGGCTAGTTTACAATTATTAACAGTTCCCACCTGACCAGTTGTCTGCAGCGGAGAGCGAAACTTCGGGCAACCGTCTGTAGGACTGTCTAACTTAGTTAAGAATTCTAAAAGTAGGCCTTAGTAATGGAAGTAATCTATCAGTATGCTTGGCTGATTCCAGTTTTACCTCTATTTGGGGCAATGCTGGTCGGTCTAGGGCTTTTAACGTTAAATCAAGTAACAAACCAACTGCGGCAGCTAAATGCAGCTTTTATTATCTCCCTGATGGCAGTCGCAATGGGTTTGTCTTGTGCCTTGTTATGGAGTCAAATACAAGGGCATTCCACTTATACCCGCACCCTAGAATGGGCGTCTGCAGGTAATTTTCACCTCAGCATGGGCTACACTATTGACCACCTCACAGCCCTAATGTTGGTGATTGTGACGTCAGTAGCACTCTTAGTTATGGTTTATACCGATGGGTACATGGCTCACGACCCAAGCTATGTTCGGTTTTATGCCTATCTTAGCTTGTTCGGTTCCTCTATGTTGGGTTTGGTAGTCAGTCCCAACCTCGTACAGATTTATATCTTCTGGGAATTGGTTGGGATGTGTTCGTATTTGCTGGTGGGCTTCTGGTACGATCGCAAAGCCGCAGCGGATGCAGCTCAAAAAGCATTTGTCACCAACCGTGTTGGTGACTTTGGTTTGTTATTGGGTATTCTCGGTCTTTTCTGGGCAACAGGAAGTTTTGAGTTTAATGTCATCGGCGATCGCCTTGCAGAACTCGTACAGACAGGTTCTGTGAGCAACATTCTCGCCGTCCTGTTGGCGATTTTAGTCTTTTTGGGTCCCGTGGCAAAATCAGCCCAATTCCCATTGCATGTCTGGCTTCCAGATGCCATGGAAGGTCCCACCCCAATTTCTGCCCTCATCCACGCAGCAACAATGGTGGCGGCAGGTGTTTTCCTGATTGCGCGGATGTACCCGCTATTTGAACACATTCCGGCCGCTATGAACGTGATTGCCTTTACAGGGGCATTCACAGCCTTCTTGGGAGCAACAATCGCTATTACCCAAAACGACATCAAAAAAGGCTTAGCTTACTCCACCATTTCCCAACTCGGTTACATGGTGATGGCAATGGGAGTAGGTGCTTACAGTGCCGGACTTTTCCACCTGATGACTCACGCCTACTTTAAGGCAATGCTATTCCTGGGATCTGGTTCGGTGATTCACGGCATGGAAGGAGTCGTTGGTCACGATCCCGCATTAGCGCAGGATATGCGGTTGATGGGGGGACTGCGGAAATACATGCCAATTACGGCGACAACCTTCTTAATCGGTTGTTTGGCAATTTCTGGCATCCCACCGTTTGCAGGTTTCTGGTCAAAAGACGAAATTCTTGGGAAAGCATTTGCGGCTAACCCATTTCTCTGGAGTATCGGCTGGCTAACTGCTGGAATTACAGCTTTTTATATGTTCCGGATGTATTTAACCACCTTTGAAGGTAAATTCCGGGGCAATAAAACCGAAATGTGGCATTTACTCAAGTCTTTCCAAGGGATGGCAATTGTCACGGGTTTTGAACCAGCTCCGTCTTTTGGTCCAGGTGCAATGACAAAAGGAGAACTCGAAGTAAAAGATCACCATCACGATACCGCTCACGGTCATCACAAGAGTGAATATCCCCATGAGTCTCCTTGGACGATGACACTACCGTTAGCGCTTTTGGCGATCCCCTCAATGCTGATTGGTTTACTGGGAACTCCCTATGCCAATTACTTTGAGGAGTTCATCTTTCCTCCCAGCGAAACACTGGCGTCCGTCATAGAAAAAGCCGGTGAGTTCGATCAAACGGAATTTTTGATCATGGCTGGTGCTTCCGTCGGGATTTCTTTAATTGGAATTACCTTAGCTTCCCTCATGTATCTATGGGGTAAGATTAACCCCGTGGCGATCGCGACCCAAATCAAACCGCTTTACGAGTTATCTCTCAACAAGTGGTACTTTGATGACATTTACCATCGCGTATTTGTCATGGGCTTACGTCGCTTAGCCAGACAAGTTATGGAAGTTGACTTCCGTGTTGTTGATGGTGCCGTTAACCTTACAGGCTTTTTCGCTCTTGTTAGTGGCGAAGGGCTGAAGTATCTCGAAAACGGTCGCGCTCAATTCTACGCCTTGATTGTCTTCGGATCTGTATTGGGTCTAGCGATTGTTTTTGGTGTAACTTAAGCGATTTTAGATTTTAGATTTCAGATTTTGGATTGTGTCCGGCTTGTCAAAACCAAAGACTGTGGGGCTTGACGAGTAACTCTTAATCCAAAATCAAAATCAAAAATTAACACAGTCTTTAATCCAAAATCCAAAATCCGAAATCCAAAATCCTATGGCTAACTTCCCTTGGCTGACGACGATTATTCTGCTGCCGATAGTGGCGTCACTGTTCATTCCTTTCATCCCAGATAAAGAGGGCAAAACAGTACGTTGGTACGCCCTTATCGTCGGGCTAATTGATTTTGCATTGATTGTTTACGCTTTTTGTACTCAGTACGACTTCTCTAACCCAAATTTACAACTCGTGGAGAGTTACCCTTGGGTTCCACAACTGGATTTGAATTGGTCGGTAGGGGCAGACGGCTTGTCCATGCCCCTGATTATTTTGACTGGATTTATTACCACCCTTGCGACTTTAGCCGCTTGGCCTGTTACATTCAAGCCCAGACTGTTTTACTTTTTGCTCCTGGCAATGTATGGCGGTCAAATTGCGGTGTTCGCAGTCCAAGATATGCTGTTCTTTTTCCTCGTGTGGGAACTGGAACTTGTACCAGTGTACTTCCTGCTGTCAATTTGGGGAGGGAAAAAGCGTCTCTACGCAGCGACCAAGTTTATTTTATACACAGCAGGTGGTTCGCTGTTTATTTTGGTCGGTGCCTTAACAATGGCGTTCTATGGCGATACGGTGACATTTGATATGCGATCGCTTGGGGCCAAAGACATTGCCTTGAATCTCCAACTTTGGCTTTACGCTGGCTTCCTGATTGCCTACGCCGTTAAGTTACCTATTTTCCCATTACACACCTGGTTGCCAGATGCCCACGGTGAAGCAACAGCACCTGTACACATGTTGCTGGCAGGTATTCTCCTAAAAATGGGCGGTTATGCCTTGATTCGGATGAATGCTCAAATGCTTCCCGATGCCCACGCTTATTTTGCACCAGTGTTAATAATTTTAGGGGTAGTTAATATTATCTACGCTGCCCTAACATCCTTTGCCCAGCGCAACCTCAAGCGAAAAATTGCCTACTCGTCAATTTCCCATATGGGCTTTGTCACCATTGGCATTGCCTCTTTCACAGATTTGGGATTGAATGGGGCAATGCTGCAAATGGTGTCCCACGGTTTAATTGGGGCGAGTTTGTTCTTCCTTGTAGGGGCGACTTATGACCGGACGCATACCCTGATGTTGGATGAAATGGGTGGTGTCGGCAAGAAAATGGGCAAAATGTTTGCCATGTGGACAACCTGTGCTATGGCATCTTTAGCTTTACCGGGAATGAGTGGTTTTGTGGCAGAGTTGATGATATTTGTTGGCTTTACCACCACCGATGCCTATAACCCGACTTTCAAAGCGATTGTGATCTTATTGATGGCAGTTGGTGTCATTCTCACGCCAATTTATCTGCTTTCAATGTTGCGGGAAATTTTCTACGGCCAAGAGAATGAGGAATTAGTTTCTCACCAGAAACTCATAGATGCCGAACCCCGCGAGATTTTCATCATTGCCTGTTTGTTAGTACCAATTATTGGGATTGGTTTGTATCCCAAAATGCTCACTCAGGTGTATGACTCCACAACTTTACAGTTAACGGCACGCTTGCGTGATTCGGTGCCCTCCTTGGCACAGCAAAAAGCACCTACAGTATCTTTGAATACGCCAAAGATAGAGAATTAGGTCGCAATTGTGACTGAAAATTGAGATTGCTCTTAGGGTGGGTTTTTGACCTGCCCTTTTTTAGTAAGTATTTAGACGCAGGCATCGCCGTTACGTTCACAATACGTGCATAAGTTGTTTACCCAAAACATATTAAGTCAATAAGACACTAAGCCATCTACACCATGCAATAAGCGTGGTGTAGGGTAGTGACAACCTATTATTTTCTCTTGCCCCATTGCCTGATCATGGCTATGGGGATTTTAGCTATTCCGCCGTAAGCCTCCCACTGAATCCGGTACTCCGGATCAGTGGTGAGATATAAGGCGTGGTGGTGAGGAATTGAACGTCAACCAATAGTAGCCTATGGCTACTGAGGGTTGGGATGAACCCGGACAAAAACGGACAACCTTCTACAAAATCAGTAGATCACAAACTTTCGGAAACTGACGTAAGAATCAGGGTTTCAGGGTTAATAAATTAGGGGGAGACAGCGTTAGTTTAAGAGCGATCGCTTTAGGGTAACTAAAGGTATCGCCTGAAATGCTGATTAAGTGGTGATTTTTTGGTGTCTGGGTGAGGGGTGCAAATGTCCATGTAGCAGGGGTTATAAAAAACTTTGTGATCTACTGAAAATCCTCACGCTCATTCGACGATCTTGGAGCATTTTGAGACGGTTATTGACGATATTCTCAACAACAAAACAGATCAACCGCCTCAAAATGCAAAGTCTGCCGGGGGAAGCTTCCAAGGCGCGAGCTTTATATTAGTAGGATACGTTCGGCAGAGGTAGTAAGGCTTTCAAAACACAAAACCTCAAGTATTGGAAACATCTGAAGTAGTCACTCATATTAAGCTTTTAACCCAAGTACGGAAAGCACGAGTGGTTGCTATTTCCCCATTCTTTCTAGTAGCTTGGATAAATTGAGGAATTTCTTTAACTGGTATACGAGCAAAGGTAGGACTGCTCGCCACCTCTGAATATTCCTTGCCACTAAGGCGGTAAACCCGCAAGACACTACCGTTATAACGCCAGAACTCAGGTATACCCATTGAAGCGTAAAGAGTCAACTTATTTACCGCAGGACGTGAGTACTCCACTTCAAGCACAAGATCTGGCGGTGGATCTGTGCCCAGGTTTATATTTTCCTTATCCCTAACTAAGGACTCATTCTGAATGTAGTAGCTGCTATCTGGTTCACCCCCCTTTTCCAAGTCATCTCGTGTTAAAGTCAGCGAACCAGTGCGTTTAATTTCCAAACCCAGTTCTTCACACATCACCACAATAAAAGCTTCAATTAAGCGGTTTGAGTTCTCGTGGGGTACAAGTGGAGACAGAATATCTACTATTCCATTGTCATAGGCGAGTCTGGTGTTACGCTCCTCACCCATGTCAGCCAGCATACTTTTGAATGTTTGCCAGCTAATGTTTTCGAGTACAGTCCTAGTTTCTGCGGGTGTTACGGTTGTTACCATGATTTAGTACCTCTGTAAAAACATGGGCATCACTTCTCACAATAGCGTTGGCGAGTTCAGCAAGTTCCTTCTTAACTGCGGTTCGTTCTTTTTCACCATTAAACGTAGCCCAATCACGCGGTAACAGGGACACTGTTATTAACCATGTCCATATCCCATCGTCCCAGTTATCATATTCTTCAAGAGTAATGCTAACGCCACGAGCACGTAACGTTCGCGAAACCAGGTTGAATCCCCGTACATCTGCAAGCTCTGCGAGAGTGTTCGCAAGAGTTTCGGGGGAAACAGGCACCGGACACTCATTATATGGTCGAAGTCCGTTTCGCCCATACACAGATCGGCAATCATCCATGAAATTCACAACCAGAGGCACTTCCGAAGAAAGATTGTAGGGACAAATAGTTGATACCCCCCTACAAAAAATTACACCGTAAAATTAAGAATTTTACGTAAAATTAACCAAACGTTACTGCTCGATTAATTGAATGTTGATAGTCTTTATCACAAGCTTCAACGGGCATGATCAATCATGGATAGACGGACATTTCTGAAGTACTCACTCTCCACGGGTCTTGTGATTTGGGCAGGTGAGCAACTTCCCAAGGTGCTTTCAATGAACGAAGAGCAAATAAAAGAGTTGTTTGCTTTTGGAAAAGCCGATGCTGCGACACCTGTTTTTCCGCAAAGTGTGGCGGCAGGCGATCCACAGCCACATGGGATTACGCTATGGACTCGTGTTGTTCCACCCCAGACAGGTTCAGTTAAGGCTGCTTTTGAGATTTCCACAGACGCTGAGTTTAGTAAGTCTGTCTTACGTGGTATCGCGCAGACAGATGAGTCAAAGGATTATACTCTCAAAGTTCGCTTGGATTCCGAGCATCTCCGACCCTTTACCACCTACTACTATCGATTCATTTACAAAGGAACAGCCAGCCGAACGGCTCGCTTTAAAACCCTGCCTGCTTCCAAATCTAAACTCAACAAGCTCCGCTTTGCGTATATCAATTGCCAAGACTATACGAACGGTTACTATAACGCTTATCGCTTCCTGGCCCAAGAGGAGATAGATTTTGTTGTCTTTTTAGGCGATTACATTTACGAAACGGTGGGAGACACTAGTTTCCAAAGTGGCGTTCGTCCCCTCCAGCTACCTAGTGGTCAACCAGCTGCGGCGACACTTGAAGACTATCGATACCTCTATCAAAACTACAATAGCGATCCAGATTTGCAAAAGCTGCGGGAACATGCTGCGTTTATCACTATTTGGGATGACCACGAGTTTGCCAACGATGCCTTTCAAGTAAATGCTACTGATCAAGTTCCTTTCAAGAAACCAGAACTTCGTCAGTCAGCAAATCAGGCATGGGCTGAACATACCCCCACCAGCATTCCTTTTCAAGCTGAGAAAGATCCGTTAGCTTCCATACAGATATATCGCAAATTCAAATTTGGTAACTTGCTTGAACTCGTGATGACAGACGAACGTCTCTACCGAGATGGCCCTCCCTGTGATGACTTAGCGGCGCAGCAGCAGCGTTATCTTACCCAAAAGCGATATACTACACCAGATTGTCCGGAACGCAGCAATCCAAACAGAACTATGTTGGGTCTTACACAGCGTGAGTGGTTCTTAAACCAAATTCTCAACTCTGACTCCATCTGGAAGGTTTGGGGAAATGAAGTCATGACATTGCAACTTAAGATTCTATCAGCATTCGCTACACAATTGTTAGGGCAACCAGCACCAGATTTGTTTGCGGATTTGGATCAGTGGGATGGCTATCCTGCTGAACGCGCTTTAATATTTCAAACTCTTAAAGATGGTGGAGTGAAAAACTTTGTCACAATCACCGGCGATCTTCACACTTTTGTCACTGGATATCAGAAAGTGAACTTTGACGACCCACAGGATGTGCCAGTTGGAGTAGAGTTCGTCGTTGGTTCAACAACCTCCTCCAATTTAGCAGAGCAAACCGCTTCAAATTCCACAGGACCTTCAGTTGAAGCCACCACTCAAATACTTAGGGCTAGTAATCCGCACATTGAGTACTTTAACTCGACAACCCACGGTTATAATTTGGTGGAATTGACACAAGAGGCTCTGACTTGCACTTTGAAGGCAGTTAGCGATATTACAAAACCAGGGGGAACACTTTCAACTCTCAAGGTTTACCGAGTCAGTCGCGATCGCGTGTTCATTGAAGATATAACCCCTGCTGGGATTTGACCGCAGAAAGGCATTGACCTTGCATCCGTAACTCGTTCTCAGATTCCCGACAACTCTTACGAAGTCGGGAATCTTAGCCCTAGCTATGAATGATAGCGTTATTCATGGTATTCTAAATAGGCTTGGGGTTAGGAAACTCCGGTGCAATTCCGGGACTGTGCCGCAGCTGTAAGCCAATTTTGAAGCGGAAGTTAGCCTGAAGAGCAAACTCCAAACCAAAATTGAGCAAGTCAGAATGCTAACCTGAGCGGTGTTTAACAAACACATTTACCATCTATTCCCTGCGTCGCACGGGGAAGGAGTTATTCCTTTGTTGCCTCAACTTGTCGAACAAAAAGTTTCTTGCCATCAAAATATATCAGTCACTGAATCGGAAACGGCTGGGAAAACGCTGCCTAGTCTTACCTGTCCAGGCTTGTTTTACTCTACACCAGCAAGAGACGGAATTCTCTCACGTATTCGGGTTCCTGGAGGAATTTTTTCCAGTCAACAAGCTGATGCGATCGCGGAGTTTGCTGATCGCTTTGGTGGCGGTTACATTCACATCACAAACCGGGCAAATATACAAATTCGTCAAGTTCAAGGAATTAAATCCAACCTTTCAATTTTACAGCAGGCGGGACTAACTGGTAACAGAGAAGTTGACCACATCCGCAACATCATGGCGAGTCCAACAGCAGGAATCGATCCTCTCGAGTTAATTGATACCCGTTCATTAGTCAGAGAGTTAGATGAATATATCTGTCAGCATGCCAAGCTAGCGGGATTATCACCAAAATTTAGTGTGGGATTTGACGGTGGTGGCGTAGTTTCAATCAGCGAACAGCTTAACGAAATTGTTTTTAGTGCTGTTGCCTTGGGTGGAGACTGTGAACTAAGTGCTGGTATTTATTTTCGCTTAAAGCTGGCACAGGATTGCAACATCGTTGTTAAACCAGAAGAATGTCTACCTGTAGTCGCCGCTTTGGCCCAAGTTTACTTAGACAATGTTGATCCAAATAGCGATCACAAACCTCGTTTAAAACATTTGTTGCAAAGTTGGGGAGTGCAGCACTATTTAGAGAAAGCTCAATACTCTCTCCCGTTTCCATTCAAAAAAGTATTATTTCAACCAAAAAAATCTAGTATAAATACTGAAAATCAGCATTTGGGTGTTCATCCCCAAAAACAGCAGGGACTTTATTACATTGGGGTTGTCTTGCCCTTGGGGCGGCTAGACGCTCTCGCGTTGCGCTCTTTAGCACATTTAGCAAATGCCTTTGGCAGCGGTACACTCAGATTGACACCCTGGCAGAACCTGCTAATTTCAGATATTCCCAACCAATATTTAACTCATGTACAAGATGAAATAGAATGCTTAGGTTTGCATTGGTCTGCAACTCACATCCACGGTGCTTTAATGGCTTGTACAGGTAACATGGGGTGTGCATCCTCTGCGACTGATACTAAAGGACAAGCGCTAGCTTTGGCAAAGCATTTAGAGGCTAATATCATACTTGATATGCCTGTCAAAATCCATTTTAGTGGTTGTCCTAAATCCTGCGCCTATCATGGTATAAGTGACATAACTTTGCTAGGGAAGCGAATAGAGAAGGAGACGACAGTATTGGAGGGGTATCACATCTATGTTGGGAATCAAGAGCAGCCATTTGGGCGAGAACTCTACAGAAATGTTCCTTGGGCTGAACTACCCACCAAGATTTTGCAGTTGCTACAAATATATAAAACCAAGCGTGCTGCAAATAATGAGTTTTTCAGGGAATTTGCTGACAAATACCCAGTGACTCAATTAAGGAAGTGGATTGATACAAGCGATGTCTCTTGATTCGCCGCAAGAGAGCACCTGCCCGATTTAGTTGAATATTGAACGCCACCAGATCATATCTTTCCCTTTAACTCCAGGTCAAAAAGTTAAACTTATCAATAATTATTTACAATGCTGCAACATTCTGGTCATCTCTATGGTATAGGGATTGGTCCCGGCGATCCGGAACTGCTAACCCTGAAAGCACTTCGGCTTCTACAGGCTGCCCCAGTCGTTGCTTATCCAGTGGCGGAACATGGCAAAAGCCTTGCTCGATCAATTGTTGCTCAATATTTACGTGCAGATCAAATCGAGATTCCAATGTTTTTCCCCTTTAAACTCGAAGAATCCGCACAACCGTTTTATGACAAAGCCGCCGAGAAATTGGCAGAACATCTAAATGCTGCAAGGGATGTCGCAGTTTTGTGTGAGGGAGACCCGTTTTTCTACGGTAGCTTCATGTATCTTTATACGCGACTTTCGGACCAATTTCCTACTGAAGTTGTACCAGGAATATCGTCCGTTATGGCAAGTGCATCGACTTTAGGCGTTCCCCTGACGTATCGTAACGATGCTTTTGTCGTGCTACCTGCCATACTCCCAGCTGAAGTCTTAGCAGCCCGATTACAAATTGCTGATGCTGCCGTCATCATCAAGTTAGGTAAGCACTTTACCAAAGTTCATGCGGTTTTGAACCAATTGGGGTTAACTGAACGAGCGCTTTATATTGAGAGAGCAACAATGCCGAATCAACGGATTGTGCCTTTTCGTGAGGTAGAGCCTGAGACCGTACCCTATTTCTCGTTAATTATGATACCAAGCCAATGGCAGCCGTCATCAGTCCACAACTTTATCAACAAACTTTGATTCTTGCAGGAGAGTAAGTTAATAGATAATTCCTGCCAAGTAATAATGAATACACTAGCAATTATTGTTTTAGGTCAAAATAGTGTCCCACTTGCACGGCGGATAATGACTGCCTTGCCAAACGCAATCCTCTACGGTTTGGCAGAACGTACATGTGATGTCGATATCAGTTTTACAAATTTTGGTTCGACACTGCGGGAGTTGTTCACAAGCGGAACTCCCATTATCGGTATTTGTGCGGCGGGTATTCTGATCCGCACTCTTGCTCCAGTCTTATCGGACAAGCGACTTGAACCGCCTCTTTTAGCTGTAGCGGAAGATGGTAGTGCTGTGGTGCCGTTATTAGGTGGGCTTCAAGGTGTGAACGATTTGGCACGACAAATTGCCGCAGTGCTGGAGGTGCAAGCTGCGGTGACGACGACAGGTGATCTCCGCTTTCAGACAGCGCTTTTATCTCCTCCATCAGGATATCATTTAGCAAATCCAGAGGATGCAAAAGGGTTTATCTCAGAATTGCTTGCAGGTGCGACTGTCAAAATGTTGGGAAATGCTTCTTGGTTAAGTCAAAGCAAATTATCCTTTGAGCCTGACGGAGAACTGACAATTCGCATAACAGAAGAGCAGGTGCAGGTGAGTCCCGACTGCTTGGTATATCATCCGAAAACTCTAGCAATTGGAGTTAGCAATGTTGCAGGAGTGAACTCAGACGAAGCGATCGCCTTCATTCATCGTTTACTTTCCCACGCAGAACTCTCAGTGGCATCAGTGGCAGGAGTTTTTGCTTTGGAGAAAGACGCAGTTGAACCTGTTGTTGATGCGATCGCCAATGCCTTCAACGTTAGATCCCGATTCTTCTCGTTTGGGGGAGTGGGTAGGGGCGGGTTTAATACAGATAATATGTGGGTAGAGCCGAATATGATCTCAAACCCGCCCTCTCAGTGTGAAGACGTTGCATTAGCGGCGACGGGCGCAGGCGGCCGCTTACTAGTGCAAGAAAGGCTTGAAAGTGGCATTGCTGTTGCTATTGCTGTTGCTCCCGATCTCATAGATACCAGTGCAATTGGTCGGGCAAGAGGACGACTCTTTATTGTTGGCACAGGTCCGGGTGGAGCGCATTGGATGTCTCCTGAAGTCAAGCAAATTATCAGTGAAGCAACTGATTTGATAGGTTATAGTTTTTACTTAGACCTGGCAGGTCCGCTGCGACCAGGACAACAACGTCATGAGTTTGATAACCGTGAAGAAGCAGCACGGGCAAAGATGGCACTAGATTTGGCGGCTGTTGGGCGGACGGTAGCCGTAGTCTCCTCAGGAGATCCGGGAATTTACGCGATGGCGGCAGCTGTCTTCGAGGTCATTGATCGCAATCCCCAACCAGGATGGTACAGTATCGACATTCAAGTTGCCCCTGGCATCTCAGCCTTACAAGCTGCATCTGCCAGAATTGGTGCCCCCATCGGTCATGATTTCTGTACTATTTCCCTGTCTGACATTCTTAAACCTTGGTCTATTATTGAACAGCGCATTATTGCTGCAGCCCAAGCAGATTTAGTCATCGCCTTCTACAACCCCGCCTCAAAACAACGCACTTGGCAACTCACAGCAGCCCGTGACCTGATTCTCAAGTATCGCTCGCCACACACCCCTGTCGTAGTTGCCCGGAATGTAGGACGCCCAGGAGAATCGGTCATCGTGCGATCGCTCTCTGAATTATCGATTGAAGACGTGGATATGCGAACCATTTTGTTAGTTGGATCAACGAAGACTCGGATAGTCAAGCATCCAAGAGGAGTCTGGGTTTATACACCCCGTCAGTATCGTTAATAAGAGAGAACTCGGGATGTATAATGGTAACATATAATTTAGGTTAAAATAAGATTAATATAAGGTTATAAATTAGGATATTTACAGATGGAACAACCCCCTCGCGACAAAGACGAGTTTCTCTATCCTCGCAGCCGCTATTACGGTCAAGTTAAACCAGAAAACCTCATCTTTAATGCCAATCTCCAAGAGTTTGCACAGAAAGTGGGCTATATTACCTCGTTAGAGACATCTGGAAAAATTTCTCCTCAAGAAGCATACAGCCAAGTTAAACTGCTTTGGAAACAGTTGAAGCACAGTAAAAAGGAACTGAATATTAGTGACGAGTAAGCATTCAACACTTGTAGGAAGCTCTTTGAGAATTCAATAAGCGTAAACTTTGTTCCTGACAAGCATTGGATTCTCGATTAGCTTATTTCATTGATAGCTTGTAAGCCTGAAAAATGATGGCATTTAATATTTGTAAATACCTCCATTTCTAGCAATGTTAAGCACGTGATAACCTGTAGACTGCGCAGGCATAACCGTGACTGTGAGTACATTGTTCGCGATTGCAGTTTCATATCTTAAACCATCAACCTCCCGAGTCGCAGCTTCTGCCGAGGGATCATAAATGGCAATGTTGACAGGTAGAGAAACATTCTTGAGTTGCTGAGTAGCTCCTACAGCTAAGTCACTATCAGCACGCCCATCTAGAAAATTGTATTTCAGAGACGACTTTGTTTGATTGTTCAAGACGACAGTAACTGGCTCTTTTGGATTTATCCTTGCAACTGGTTGCCAATAGCCTGGGTGATATGTACGTGCAGGTGGGTTTTGTTGTGTTGGGTTTTGAGCTAAGACTGGTACAGTGATGCCCATAGCCAAAGTTACTGCTGCTACTAGCCAAAACTTTCTCCGAGTTAATTGCTGCATATTTTACCTCCTTAGCAAAAACATAAATGGTATGACCACTTCAGTATGGTTAACTGAAAATTTTTGACAATAACTATTTTAGAATATCTCTTCTAATCTCAATATTTAAGACTTAAGCATTGAGAGAAATTATCAGATATGCGTCATGCTTTTTGAGCGCCTTAACGTTTGATTTTTGAACGCATGAGAACCATCATCAACCACCGTAGGGGCGCGGCGGCCTTGCGCCTCTATCCGTTGAGCCATAGTGCAAAGAGCGCAACTACAAATAAACAGTGCCACCAAGTCAAGCACCCACAGAAAAATCGGTTTCCAACATGATTGAACTTACCGAACGCGACAGAATTTGCGATCGTTATCGTGTTCGGGGTTTTGCCAAGAATAGGCAAAATGACTGACTCCCTTCAATTGCGGGGCAAGTTGTCGTAGTGCTTGCATTTGCACTTCTAGTGAGGGACGATTGTTAACAGAACGTCCCCACTGACCTGCTAAAGCTGGAACTATTTGAGTGCCAGGTTTTGCCATGCTCAAAACCCTCTGTGCTTCCGCTACGATACAACTCGCATTACTACAATTTGCATATAACATTGGATGCCACTCCATAGAACTTGAGAACCTATCCCAAGGCTGTAAGCGGGAATCGTATCCTTGACCGACTGTTTGATTGCCTTCAGGAAAAAACACCGTTCCTGCGGGAATACCTTGCTGTTGTGCTGGATAAGCAGCTAAGGAGACAAAATCCAGGATACCTTGCATTGCGTGAGCGACTGAAAGCTGCCACAACTGTAATTGCAGTTGTGGTTGCCTTTCATTTGCTGTCATCAAAGACTTTTGCGCTACGGTTGGAGTGCGACCTTGCCATAACGGTTCTCCTTCTTGAGGATAAAGTTGATCGCTTTGAGCTACATCTCCTGCTGTGACGTAGCCTTTAGTTAAAAAATCTCGAATTAATTCCAATCCTTTATAATTCAGCGCCCGTTGAAATAAAGCTTGTTGAGTCGCTTGACTGTATAGCCATAAATCTGTCACTTTTGTGGCAATGGAATCACTACCTGCTTGTCGCGGATAACGTACATAGTCAAATAAAATCCCATCAGGGTGACGGCGCAACACCTCTAGTTCCATTTGGTAGTAGTCGCGTTTTGCTTGTAAGTTGTATGGGTCGATAAAGACTTGACTGCCGTCATCTACTACATATAAACTTGTTTGACCTTTGCCGTTACGAGCGATCGCCGCTTCCCTGTCTGGTCTAGTAGCGTAGGTATAGCCAAAATTCGTCGTAAACATCCAAGCATAAACTTTCAAACCTCGTTCCCGCCCTTTTTTAATGGCGCTGGCCAGTAGATCAACATTTTCTGCTCCCGGCGTGCGAATCACAGAAGGCCAAACTGTAGGGTTACTTTTAGGTGGCAATAGTACCTGCCCATCGTAGAACGATTCTACATAAACTTGGTTGTAGCCTCGGTTAACAATCCGATCCATAATTTGATCGATAGTTCCTGGTTGAACATCACAAGGATATAAGCGCAACCAAATTGCTTGAACTTGTGGCCAATTGCGACTGCGGCATTCCTGCAAGGCTTGTGCCTGTTGTCCCACCAAGTTCTGGTAGCTGGTTTGTGCTTCTTGATTACCTTTGAATGCTGACAAACGTAAGTTTTCTTTTTCTTGCGCCGCCGATGATGACAAATGGCAATAATCGTTTAGTTCTGCTACAGCTGGTTGACTCGTAAGAAAGGGAATAAGCAGACTACTGCTAAAAACGACAGCGATCGCGTGTCGCCAAAAGAACATTGGTTTTACAACATTCAAAAGACTTTTGGACATACTGACAAGTACAAACACAAAACAATCATTTAACCCAACTCACCTGACCCTATTTACATGTATTTAATTATACATGTATACAATTAATTTAATGTCTAAATTTTACAGACTCCTAAACCCTCATTTCTGTTTCTGTTATTAACGAAATATCAATAAATTACTTATTACGCAAATAACGTCTTCGTTTATCTGTTCTATTTATTACTTAGTGAATTACGTAATAATTACTATACATTGCTATTAAGAAATTACTTATCAATCGTTTTCAGATAAATGAACCACAAAATTTTGTAAGGGCGAACAGCCGTACCCTTCTCAGTAGCGGAGACGCTACGCGAATGGGAACGCCGTGCATGCGAACGCCCCTAACACTGTGGTCGAATTACCTGAAAATTGCTGTAAATCGTATTCTTCTAATGGCCGCTTGTAAAAACCGCTCCGTCTCTCCCTACGGATTACGCTACGAGCGTCGTTCGTGATCTCCGCTCTTCTTTGCGTCGGTGATCGCGCTCTAAGAAGCGTTAGTTGTCTCCCCGAGTGAGAAGATCGCTTATTGTCACCACTTACGGGACTTAGGGAGAAACTTAACGCCCTGACGGGTTCGCGCCTTAGCTCTTCTCAGGCTAACCCACCTGTAGCGCAGGCTCCCCAAGTCTTATTGACAAAGTGGCTCAGCCCTAGACACTGATTCACTAGTACTCAAGCAGAAACGATATTAAGCCCCACGCTTTAGTGCTGCTTCTACCTGTAAAAATTCCTGCTGGAGGCGAGTCTTAAGCTTTTCCGGGACAGGACGATTTGGGTAAGAACTGTAGTGTCCAGCTAGAGAGTTAAGAGCTGTGCGCATCGTTGTGAAGGAACTCAAACCAGAAACAGAGCTGTCGCGCTGGTAGCGAGCTGAAAAATTGTTAATTTGTTTACGCGCTTCTGCTTGAGTGGCAGCTTTATTTGGTGAGTCTTGTGGTAACTCAAGAGCATTTTTCAAGGTTCCAATTACACTTAAAGAGTCTTGGCGATAATTCCCCGCTAAACCATCCGGACTACCGGAACAACCCACTAAGCCGACGACTAAAACTAGAATCAGGGGAAGCAGACGTGACCAATAACGCTTCATATGAATTATAAGCATTATGTAAAAACAATTAGGTAAATCAAAATCCATCGTATCCTGTATTGGTATCGTCGGGATCATTAAAAGAGGTTTGCTTGTCCAGCATTCAGCTATCAGTATCTCTGGATCAGCCATGAATAAAGACCCCAGGATATTGTTTAACCAGTTCTTAATTACAGCCGTTTTCACTCTCTATGAACCACAAAATTTTGTAAGGGCTAACAGCCGTACCCTACACAGAACGCCCCTACGACTGTGGTCGAATTACGTAAAGCTCACGCTCCTAGAAACTTCTCTCCCGCAGACTTTACCTGAAAATTGCTGTAGTGATATGATGTCGGTTAAATCACCATGCGGAAAAGAACCCCACCACGCTCCTCGCCTGGGCGTGGGAAAACGCCTCTAGCGCGCTGACTCCCCAACCCCTCCAAAGCAAGCGGGGAGGGGAGACAAAGTACCGCGAGGAGCGAGGTGGGGTTCAGACGGAATGAAGGTTAATTTACCGGACATGATATGACTAGATATAACGATAAAGAGTGTCTCTAAGTTGCTGGGGTCGTTTGATGGAAGCGATCGCCGAAAGCAAAGTTTCCACTTCCATACATGTACCACCGATCGCACCTGCCATTGTGGTGATATGCTCTTCCATTAATGTGCCACCGATATCGTTGCAACCCCACTTTAAGGCTTCCGTCGCACCTTCTAAACCCAGTTTCACCCAACTTGGCTGGTGATTAGGAATTAAATTTCCTAAGAAAATCCGCGCTACAGCAGTTAGAAGCAATGCATCTGCTAGGATTGGTTGATCTCGTCCTACACGACGGCGTAAAGATTTAGGTGCTTCTTGCCCAACGAAAGGTAATAAAATAAACTCAGTAATCTTAGCTGGGTATTTTGAGTTAATGGCAGTTTGTTGCAGTGATCGCAATTTTTCCAAATGCCCAATCTGTTGTTCTGCCGTCTCGATATGTCCCGACAACATTGTGCTGGTAGTATGTACACCTAATTTATGGGCTGTACTGACAATTTCCAGCCAAGTTTCTGTATCAATTTTTTCCGGGCAAAGAATCCGCCTGACTTCGTTGTCTAATACCTCCGCAGCGGTTCCTGGCATCGAGTCAACACCAGCTTCCCGTAAGGCAGTAATGACATGAGAATACTCCAGCCCGTCAACTCTGGCAATAAATTGTACTTCTTGGGGGGAAAAAGCATGTAGGTGCAGTTTCGGAAATTTTTGCTTGACAGTTTCTACCAGCTTTAGGTAATAGTTCAAAGATTTCCCGTTGACTTTTGCTTGTGGGTGTAATCCCCCTTGCATACAGATTTCCGTCGCATTCCTTTGCACGGCATCTGTCACTTTTTCTAAAATTTGTGCCTCTTCTAACCAGTAAGCACCTGTCTCACCTTCATCTCGCCGAAAAGCACAGAAACTACAGTGTTGCTCGCAAATGTTGGTAAAGTTGATATTGCGGTTAATGATGTAGGTAACAGTATCGCCTACTTGCTGTTGTCGGAGTTTGTCTGCTGTAATACGAATAGCGGCGATCGCACCTGGATCTGTTTGTTTTAACAATACCACTCCGTCTACAGGAGATAAATTATCGCCTCTTAAGACGCTGTCAAGAATAGCATCAACAGTTGTCGTGACCACGGTATATTCATCAACTAGATTTATTTTGGCAATTATTTGCAGTCAGCATTCAGTCATCAGCTATGCTCATGAATTTTGTAGAGAAAGGTAATATAACATGAGTTCTTACAATTCATACAAGCTGATAGCTAACGATTTTGGCTCATGGAGATAGAAATTGATTGTTGGACTGTTCTCTAAAAATATATATATTTAATCCTAGTATTAACATACTTTTCAATTTTAGCTCTATTATTTTAACATCAAGTCGAAGAGAATCACATTCTTAGTTGTGAAACATAGGTGTATTTTTGCAGTTAATCTTTAATGATTAATCCTCAGTAATCTCCCGTATTCGTAAATAGTATCTAGTTTGAAGATTTTTTCTAGTTGAGATTTAAATTTTTTCGATGGATTGTATAGAAATACATCACTGAATCCCTCAGGAATTTGAGGGAGACTTCGCTCACCTCCCAACAACATTTTTACTTTGTCATCAAGTAAATGAGAGAGAGACATTAAATCGCCAATATTTAAGGAATAAGTGCTGCTGATCAATAGTGGTTTTACCGAATTATTAATTATCCGTGCGATTTGAGGATTGGCATGACTCCCTTTATTCCACCATGTCTCTGCTTGGGAACTGATTGCACAAGAGACGACTCCACAGATGATGACGACTACCATGACTAATTGCCAAAATTTACGTCGCAGCAACTTGTTAGAGATGATTTGAGTCGTCAGCAGATAAGTAACGGCAAGCTGAATACCTATATAACAGGGAAAAACATATCGAGCCCGCACGCTCAACTCACCTCCGATAATTATATCTGGTAATATTAGAGCTAAAGCAGGTACTCCACTCAAGGTAAAAACAAATAACCAGACTGGTTTTGTCGTGTAACGAGAAATAAAGAAGAATGAATATCCTACCAAGATAAGTATTAGGGGAATTAAATATCGCCCCCAGTGTAAGCCGGGAATTTGCAAAGAAGGGAAAAAGGGCTCGTACCGCCAGAAATCACCGAATGTCGAGCTAATATTACTAATCCAATTTGTTAATAAAGCTGAGAATGATTGTCTTTGTTGAGCGCTGGCTGTTGCAGATTCAACTTGAGTAAGATTAATCATAATAATTAAAATCCAAGGGGTGAAAGCTATAAAACCAGCACTTGTACCCACTAGATACGATTTAGCAGTTTTGGTAAATCGACGTTCAATGGCAAATACGTAAACACCATGAGCGATCGCCACAAAAGAGGAAAACAAAAATGTATAAAGTCCCAGTGCCACTGTCACGGCATAAATATTCCAAAGCTGCCTGCTACCAAGCCGCATTGCGCGCAACAGCGTAGCACTACTGAGTAAGATAGTTACCGTCCACAAACTGTACTCTCGTGCTTCTTGAGCGTAGAGAACATGGATTGGAGAGACGCTTAACAGTGCTACTGCTATCCATCGCGGTAATTGTGAGTCAAACAATTCCCAGCACAACCAAAAAGTAGAAGGAAACGCCAGCAAGCTAATAATTGCTGATAAACTTCTCGTAACTGCCACTGAATTACCAAAAAGTTGTACCCACCATCTCTCCATCACATAATAAAGTGGAGAATGCTGAGGCTCTTCTCTCGCCAAAGAGTTAATGGTATGAATAGTACCTTTTTCTAAATTAGGATACTGATACTTTTTGAAAGATTCCACACCAATCACACGGCCATTAAAAACTTGGTGAACAAATTCTTTCTTGGTATAACCAGAAATACGTAATCCGGTGTATGCCTCATCGTGCCAGTAGACTTTTCGCTCCAGATTGACAAAACGAAAAAATACCCCTAGTAGCAATAAAATAACAATGAAAAGCCGCAACCCTTTTGGGAAAAGCCGCTTTGAAAAAATCTGATGTGTATTTGTTGTCACTTCCATTTTGTTTCAACTCAGACTTCAACTCAAGTCTTTTTTAGGTATTTGTCGCTAGTATTTGAAAAGTCATTTGTTTTTGTTGGCTAGTTTTTCTTGACAAATCAAGAGTGAAAGTTCCTGGCTAGGGCATGTGAGAACCATCATTCGCATTGGCTCCCGAGGACGAGTTTCATAATTAAGCAAAGCAAGTCTATGGAGTGTAGCTTAGGACTTAGGACATAATACTTAATAATGTAAAATATCATCAACTTATAAATTTAAAGCAAACTATACAAATCTCTCTTTAAGGATAATAATGCTAATGCACGAATGCTATTGCACTTTTTTTCGTTAAAATCGTCATCTATTGCATGTCTTTAGTAATTTGGTGAACAATTGTTACAAGTAAGTCTGTGATTTATCTTTGGTGACATTTTTTCAGCTATGCAGTTATGCTGCTACGAGCCCACGCGCTTTTAGGAGTGGGATTGAAACAATGACGCGCTCTTTATGCCCACGTTGCGCGTCTCGAAATACATTTTTATTCTTTTGGTGGGCATTACTCACCTGAAGCTCTGGGGAAGGAAGCTTCCGCCCCCAAGACTTCACGTGAAGCTCGTGCCTTGGGAATCTTCCTATCGGCATTCACACGAATGTCAGATTTTTAGGAAATTTGCCTTCAGCCGGATGCCCGTGACTCATAGCTGCTTTTCTTTGTCAGAGTAGATCGGTATAAGCTATTTTTAGCTGACTACTGACTCCTACTTATGTATTAAATGCTTAACATCTGTGCCACTTCTTTCAATGAGTATCATCGAACCTAATTCACTTTTGTCCGTACCAACTGGTTTATTGCGAGTTTCTCAATCGCTCGGTAGTCGAACCATAATGTTTTCTTTAGTAATTCCGACTTACAAAGAGCGTGACAATATTGAGAAAGTTGTCAAGACATTGAGCAATTTGCTAGATGAGTCTATTCCAGGAGACTATGAACTGATTGTAGTAGACGATGATAGTCCCGATGGCACTTGGGAAGTTGCACAATCCTTAATGCCAGAATACCCTCAGTTGCGGGTTATGCGACGTCAAGATGAACGGGGACTTTCCTCAGCAGTGATTCGCGGTTGGCAGGTAGCGTCAGGACGTATTTTAGGAGTGATTGATGGGGATTTGCAGCATCCACCACATGTCCTGTTACAAATGTTAGATGCTGTCGGACAGAGAGCCGATTTGGCAGTCGCCAGTCGCCATGTGGATGGCGGTGGGGTTAGTAGCTGGAGTTTTATCAGACGTTTCTTGTCTCGTGGTGCTCAACTACTGGGATTAATTATTTTACCAGGAGTACTTGGCAGAGTTTCTGACCCAATGAGTGGTTATTTTCTAGTACGTCGAACTGCAATTGCTGATGTGACTCTCAATCCGATAGGATACAAAATACTGCTTGAAGTTGTCGGGCGGGGATCTGTAGGCGAAATTGCGGAAGTTGGTTATGTATTTTGTGAGCGCACAGAGGGTGAAAGTAAGGTGACATGGAAGCAATATGTGGAGTACATACACCATTTAATACGCTTGCGGCTTTCCACAGGGCAGCTGGGAAAACTGAGTCAGCATATTGGTGGTTTTCCTATTGGTCGCTTTCTCCGCTTTGGCTTGGTAGGACTGAGTGGGTTATTTGTGGATATGGTGGTGCTTTACTTGCTACATGATCCAACAACTTTGAGTCTGCCCTTGACTCGCAGCAAAATTATTTCCGGTGAAATTGCTATTATCAATAATTTCTTTTGGAATGATAGCTGGACTTTTGCTGATGTCACCATGCAACAGCAGGAATGGCGTCAGCGCCTGAAGCGGTTTTTAAAATTTAATCTGATTTGCCTTGCCGGACTAGTATTAAATGTACTGGTACTAAATTTGGTGTTTCATTATATTATTCGCAATAGCTATATTGCTAACCTGATTGCAATTGCATCTGTTACAATCTGGAACTTCTGGATTAATCTCAAACTCAGTTGGCGAGTTACTCAAGTCAAATAGCGAACACAAGGGTAGCTTGCTTTGTCATATGACGACCATGAATTATCTCGTTTATTTGTACTGACCTCTTTAAAATTTTCACTTGAACACAAATATACAATCTTACGTCTAGCATCTAAATAAAACAAATTTGTTGATGCCACAGCTATGACCGCTCTACTCCGTCTCCCCTGGCTTCATCCCTTACTGCTGCTGGTTTGGCTGGTGATTGGCATTGGCTTGCGCTTAACAAACCTGACGGCTAAACCACCTTGGACTGATGAATTTTCCACCTTGGTTTTTAGCTTAGGCAATAGTTTTTTGCCAGTACCACTCGATCAAACAATCTCTGTCGATGTTCTCTTGCAACCACTGCAGCCAATAACAGCCACTGGGATCAAGGATGTCTGGACACACTTAATAACTGAAAGTAACCACCCGCCACTTTACTTTGTGTTAGCTCACTGGTGGATGCAGTTATTTCCCACAGAAGGAGGTTTAGTTTCCTTGTGGGGAGCACGATCTCTTGCTGCTCTTTTCGGTGGCGCATCTATCCCAGCGATTTATGCTTTGAGCTGGCTTGCCTTTCGCTCCCGGCTAGTCAGTCAATTGGCTGCTGCTATGATGGCAACCTCACCCTACAGCATCTTTTTGGCACAAGAAGCGCGTCACTACAGTTTGGCAATTTTGTGGGTTATCGCTTCTCTTGCTTGCTTAGTGATTGCTACACGCCACATCCAAAACCGTACTCAGTTACCGATTTGGGTTGTACTCTCTTGGGTGGGAATTAATGCTTTGGGTATTGCAACTCATTACTTTTTCACCCTTACCCTGTGTGCTGAAGCTTTTGTTTTAATTTTTCTTGGATGGCGAAGAAGAGGGGATAAGGGGAGGGGGAACTCGGGATACTCAAAGGGGATTAGAGGGCAAGGGAGAGAGCGGGAGAGCAAAAGAGTTGGGGAAGTAGAAGAAATTTCTTCCCCTAACCCAATCCCCACTCCCCCATTCTTTTCTCCCTGGTTACGCATCTACGCGGTTGCTGTTGGTACATCTGTAGCAGGATTAGTTTGGTTGCCAGTGTTTTTACATAGTAAAAATGGGGGGCAATTGACTGAGTGGATTCAAGGTCCACGGGTTGGAATGGCTTGGGTAAGCCCAATATTTCAAGCTTTTGCCGCATGGCTGACAATGATTTATTTACTACCAGTAGAAGCGTCACAGCTTTCGATTATTATTGCTTCTGGATTAGTCATGTTGGTTTTTCTGATTTGGGGATCACCAATTTTAGTAAGTGGTTTAAGAGTGCAGCTGAATCAACCACAAAACCGATTGATGACTCAGATTTTTGCTTGGTTCATTATCGGGGCGATCGCTTTATTCTTTATCTTTACCTACTTTTTTAATATTGACCTGACACGAGGCGCACGTTATAACTTTGTCTACTTTCCGGCAGTGATAGTTTTAGTTGGGGCAAGTCTCGCAGTTTGTTGGAACTTCAAAGGCTCGAGCCGAAGATGGGGAATCAGTGGGAAAAAATCTGTAACGATAATTTGGTTGATGGGATTGCTGAGTGCGATCACGGTTATTTGCAATCTGGGTTATCAAAAATACTATCGCCCAGATTTGTTTGTGCAATTAATTCAACAAACTTCCCACGTGCCAGTACTGATCTCTACCATTCAGAAAACTCATGTCCAAATTGGGGAAATGATGGGTGTTGCAAGGGAGTTCAAAATTCATAACTCAACATTCCCATCTCCCCAGTTTCTGCTTTTACATCAAGGCAAAAATCTTGGTTCTTCCACTACTGCCCTACAAGACATCCTAAAGTTACTGTCACGTCCACTCGATCTATGGTTAGTAAATTTTTATACCAGTATGCCTACAGAAGTCAAAAATTGTACTGCTGATACTCACTCCTTGCCAGCAGTAAACGGCTATGAATACAAACTTTATCACTGTCTAGAGAAGTAACTACTCAACAGTCTTGGGCATACCTACCGACGATAAACCGGCGATCACTCGCAAATTTTGGCAACGAATTAACTCGGTAAAATTTAATGCAGAACGTCCTTCAATCTTTGGCACTACCTCGATAGCAGATAGTAGATGCTGTGCAGCTTCAGTTTCTGAATAACCTCGCCGTTGAGCTATGCGGATGGCTGTTTCATCCGCTTCTATTTCTGACTGTTGGGATCGGTTGTTGCGCCAGATGCGAACCATCGCTAACGCACTTAATCCTCCAGCAACAATTATACCGACTGCATCTGCTTGGGTTGATTCTACTAATCCGCCTAAAAGGCCAGCCACTGCAATACCCTGATAGATATCGGGCTTAAACCACTTCACTCCCAACAGCCAGCTGACTGTCTGTAGTAGGAGCAAGTCGCGTTGCGGTTTCGTTAGGCGACGCCACAAATCGAAATTAATATATATTGGTCTGTCTTGACTCCAAGGCAGAGGAAAGGAGACGTCAACTACCTTTGCCTGCTCCGGTTTACTGACGATTTTTGTCATCATTCTGCCAGAAGCAGGCATAAGATCTATCAAACGGCGAATTTCAACGTTTAGCTCCATATTAGCTATTAGCTATCAGCAACCTGCTATCAATTTTTAGACCTATGCTAAGAATACCTGGTTTATGAAATATCAGCAGAAGTACAAGTCTAACTACTTTGTATAAGCAATCTTACTTAATAACGAATCACTAATGACAATGAATGTTTTTGCTCCCATACCTCCTGAATGGACGAATGAGGCGATTCACGCTTATGAATTTCACTGTCCTAACTGTCACTCTAGTAGCCTAGAAGCTCTGTATGTTTGGATGAACAGGCGATCGCCTGTCATGACAGAAGATCGTACTCGCAAATGGCAGGAGTTCTATCAGTGTCACTGTGGTTGTGTTTGGTGGGCTTGGAGTAGTGATCGTCCACCCACTAATCTATCTCATTCGCCAGATTCTCATCCCACATGAATAGTACCGCGAGTACGGAATTAAAAATGAGAAAAGCTTGACTTGCAGGCAATAAGCAATTCTGTAGACGCGTAGCGGCTTCCCGCAGGGTATGGTTGCTTTATTTCCGTGATCCTTGTACTAGAAGGAGACTTTCTCCACAATATCTCTAAATAAAAGCCCGTCTACGGACGGGCTTTTATTGACTTAAGCAATACAAGAGTGTTTACTACTCCGCTCGGACTAGTGTAGTTAATTCTCTATTTTAGAAAACAAACGTTGTACGCAATGTACCTACGTATTCAGTGTCGTTCCTGTTGCTATTTTCAGGATTGAAGATGACTATTACACTTGGTGTGACAGAAATATTATTGTTCACTTGGAACTTGTAAAGACCTTCAAGGTGGTATGAGGTGTTGGTATCTCGCTGCGATCGACTAACTCCATTTGTAGTTACCCGGTATTCGTTGTAACTAACTTTAGGTGGCTGCCCAAAGATGATACCAAGCACATTACCTTGTCTGCCAAAGTCTTTCAACGCCAAAGTTGCACCATAGTAGTAGGCATCTGCTTCACTACCTCTTCCAACAGTGCCAGGACCGTTGTTTGTTTGAGCGAAGGCGGTTGTGTATCCTCCCCAACCAGCAAGAACCAACTTAGAACTTGGACTGAAGGTCGCTTCTACACCAAAGTGGTCAGCGCTGGTAGCAGTATTAACACCAAACGGTGAGTTCGCTAAGGTACTACCTGTATTTTCAAAGAGGCTGACTCCACCACTAGCGTTTTGATAAGTGCGTGCGTAAGTTGCACCAATATTGAAGACTTTACTTGGTTTGATACTGATTTGAGCCAAGGCTGAATAATTACCATCGAACAATCCAGTTTTGATGGCAGGGCTGCTCGCTACGTTATTACGTCCACCACCTAGATAGCCGACAGAAAAAGTGAAAAATCCGTTGGGATTAAAGGATACTGTTGCACCAGCACCACCTTGACCTTGGCGGTAGATTGGGCTGAAACGACCGTACCGTGAGATTGCACCCTTACCACTGCTTGAAAATTCTGGGTTGAAGTTGTTAATGTTTTCCCAATACTCACCCGTGTTAGCGTCAACTTTGATACGCACGGCGTCAGTTAAGTTGAAAGCATAGTTGATTTTATCTATGGTTACGGCATTATTGTTGGTGAACCCGTCAAATGCCAAGCGGGTTTCGTTAGTCCCTGTTGATGTCGTACCGAAGGTAGCATTATTGTTGTTATTAAAGACATTCCCCGCTTGCAAACGAATTTGTAGCAAGTCTTTTCCAGTAAAGCTGGTGTTCAAGCTCAAACGAATCCGGTCAGCAAAAATGGCGTTGTTGTCTAAGTCAGTTCGACGAGTATTTGGAGCTAAGTTTCTTAGCTGGTTATTTGTCAAACCTGGATTATTTCTTAGGGTGCGATCATCCACTGCCCTATTGTTACCGAAAGCATCTGAGATAGCGAAAACCGCTTCTCCAACTAATTTCGTAGTTGTAGAGAACTGATTTGCTTCCAATTCAGCAGTACGAGCTTCTAAGGCATCCACACGACCGCGTAAAGTTGCTAGTTCGGCGGAAAATTCTTCTTGCAGGCGCTGTAAGGTTGCTAAATCTTCTTTTTTAACAATGTCAGAAGTCGCTGTCGCAATAAGTTCGTTAACCCGATCCAAACAAGCATTCAAACCAGCAGCAAACTCATAACGGGTCATTGCACGATTACCGCGATACGTACCGTTTGGGTAACCAGCGATACATCCGTAACGTTCTACTAAAGATTGTAAGGCTTGGAATGCCCAGTCAGTCGGCTGGACGTCGGAAAACTGAGAGACCGATGTTACCTGACCCAGATCAGATCCTTGAGATCCTTGAGCTAACTGATTCACTGAAGTTGTCTGCTGGTTAGCTTGATCTGCCAACGCGCTTTTACTCACGCAAAATGTAACAGCAAAAACCAATGGACTTAGCTTCAGCACTTTCCACAATAGTCTTGTCATTTTTTCTCACTCACACCTTACTGGTTGACGACTTAGTACAATTTCCCGAAGTATTTTTTGGAGGTAATGTACTCCCTCGTCAGTATGAATTGTACCAGAATTCACCGCGATTAAAACAAGTTAACGAGTATACTTTTTCATCCATTTATTTAGCAGCTTTTATTTAGCAGCTTTTATTTAGCGAGCGTAAAATAATTCGGCGTTTGTACCTCAGCAGAGTTCCTTCTTCTTCAAATTGCTGTAAAAGTCGAGTCACAGTTACTCTTGTTGTGTTCAAAACTTCTGCGATTTCTTGATGAGTAACATTAAGATCGATCAGCTTGCCTTGTTCTACGTCACGACCAAATTTTTCACTCAGTAAACTCAAAAATAACCACAGGCGCAGAGAAATTGGTTTGCGATGTACTATGCTTAAGAGTTCTTCTGCTTGTTGAATATGGGATAATAAGGCGTTAACGTCCTGATTCCAAAGATGGGGTGGCACTACACTCACTTCCACACTCGTTAAACATTCAACTTGATAAGGTTTGACTTTAGATAATGGATAGCCAATAAGATCTCCAGTTCCCCAATATCCAAGAGTAATGAACGTTCCGTCTTCACTCCAGGTTAAAGTGCGAACCGCTCCCCGTTCAATTCGCCACAGCAAGTCATTACGAGGTGGAATGACTTCACGACGGGTAAAAAGCCTTTGAGGGAGTTGTTCGGCTGTTGCCGTGCTATCTGACAATACAGAGTTTTGCATATGACTTGTAGAATACGTCATTGAAAGTTTTGAACGGGTATAAGCGTTTGATGAATGTAGTTAACTGTAAAGCTAGTAACGGCACTATTTAGCATCCTGCTCATCATAAATATAGAAATATAGAGCAGCATATAAAATACTTTGATATGTGCAGTGGTATTTTCATAAGAAATAATTATAGTTAAGTGGACTTCATGACTTTTGCATTTTATAATTCATCTAGGAACACATAAGCAGGAAAAGAGTATTTTCATAAGAAATAATTATAGTTAAGTGGACTTCATGACTTTTGCATTTTATAATTCATCTAGGAACACATAAGCAGGAAAAGCGAGTTTTAAAGAGTACACCAGAAGCTTAGAGAATCTCCTCACATATTTGTATGTAATACGTTTTGTTGCTCTGCTTTCTAAAAATGTGCCTGAAAAATCTTAGTCAAAAAACAGCATCAATCTACAATTCAGATAAACTGGAGAGAACGAGTAGGATTAATCGCTAATTGAATTGCATACAGACACGACGAAGGAACTTTACATCAGCCTGATTTGTTTACGTACACCTATCGAGACGCACCGTAACAAATCAGCCCAAAAGACTGTTTTCTTGCTTTAAACAGAAAGCGTTGCATCTGTACATACCTGAAATACCCCACAGCCATTAATCAAAAGGCATTGCAGATCTTGCTGTATGGATAATTGAATTTGTGAGTATCAATTACTCCAAGTTGCATTAATATTGAATTGAGTTTGTCCTTGCGGTTGGTCAAGGGAGTGCGCCTGACAAATTGGTAAAGCAAGTCTTTTCCAGCGATGTGTCAACTCCGTAAAGGTTTATTAATTACACCAGAGCCCTCAGTTTGATGGCAAATTACATTTGCAAGGTCTTTGGCTAACTTTAATATTGCAAGTTTAAGAATAGGTAAGCTTTTATTTAAATGCAAGTTAAATAAAAAATATTTATTTTTAGCCAGAGATTTTAAGCATTACAGGTTATTACACGCTGTACGGGAATAAAGCTACAATTCATAATTTTTATAAAGCCTGTAAGTCAAGCTTTTCTCATGTTCCACTTTTCATTCCCCGGTAGTAGTACTCGGCTCTTAAAATTAGACTTTGTATTATTAATATTTACCTATTTGTTAAATGGACATAGAAAAGTTACAACAATAATTAATTTTAATATATCTATCCTAAGTCGTATTTAATAAATTAATAATGACTTCTTCCCCAGAAGATGACTTACTAAGGAGGCGAGGGGACTCGGGATCCCCAGAAAGTAGGGATTAAGCGCGACGGGGAGAGAAGATGAATGGCACAAGCAACAATTAACCACGATGACCGGTGACTATGTATGCTACTCGTTGACCAATATTAGTGGCATGATCTGCCATACGTTCCAAACAGCGAATTGCCAATCCTAATAGTAAAATTGGCTCAACGACTTGAACATCTCTTTGAGAGGCTAAAGTCTGATAAAGGTGTTTATATGCATTATCTACAGTATCATCGAGCCGCTTGATACTACGTCCACTGACTTCGTCCAGATCGGCTAGTGCCACCAAGCTAATTGCTAACATAGCTTGGGCATGGTGGGCCATAATCGCAATTTCTGGTAGAGTAGCATGAGGCGGATAGGGAAAGATTTTAATGGCAATATCCGCCAGATCTTTGGCATAGTCGCCAATACGCTCTAAATCGCGCACAAGCTGCATAAAAGCACTTAAATAGCGCAAGTCCTCTGCTACTAATGCTTGTAGCGTCATAATTGTCGTACAGTCAGATTCTATTTGTCTGTAAAAGCGATCAATTTTCTTATCTAATAAAGGAAGTTCCTCAGCTGCTGTTAAGTTGCGGGCGAATAAAGCTTGGTGAGCAAGGCGGAATGATTGTTCTACCAAGGCTCCCATACGCAACACATCCCGCTCAATACGTCTAATTTCGCGAGTCAACTGCGGTCTTTCAGGGTTGGGACAATAAAGGATTGCTGTCACGCTTCTAGTCTCAAACATGAAGATATCTTTAACTATAGTCTTGGCTTTGAGAATCTGCCACGACATCAGGAAATTCAACTTGTAACCATGCACCACCTGTTTTGGGATGATTCATGGCTTTGATAGATCCACCGTGGGCAATCACAATTTGCCGGACAATTGCCAAACCTAAACCACTACCAACAGGCGCGGCTGAATGATTCTCCGACGAAATTGGTGGACGGGAGCGGGCTTTATCCCCTCGATAAAATCGCTCAAAAACGTAAGGCAAATCAGTTTCACAAAAACCAACTCCGGAGTCAATGATGTTAATTTCTAGTGCTGGGTTCCGATGACTTTTTTTGGGAATAATTTTTGTTTCGACGATAATGGTTGTACCAGGGGAACTGTATTTGATACTGTTGTCGAGCAAATTGAGAAAGACTTGGTAAATCCGGGAGTGATCGGCATTAATCCACAAGTTTTCTTCACCGGAATAAGTTAGTTGAAGGTTTTGACTCTGAGCCAAAGGTTCTAAGCTTTCCCATACAGATGCAATGAGCGATCGCACTTCTAGTGGTTGGCGCTTGAGTTGAATGATTGGGTTATTTTCTAGTTGAGTAAGTTCTAACCAGCTTTGCACCAAGTGAATTAACCTGTCAACTTCTTGTAGCAGGCGATTAACCCAACGATTTAAAGGTGGTTGCAGCCTATCTTGTAAGGTTTCCACAACCAATCGAATCGAAGTCAGAGGCGTTCTGAGTTCGTGAGCGAGATCGGAAAGAGCGCGATCTCGCGCTTGATTCATATCCAGTAAAGGTTGGCGATTTTCGAGAAACACTCCCACCTGCTCCTCTGGCAAAGGCAAACCGGTTGCCCGCAACAACAGAGATTTTACTTCTAACATTGCTGCTGCATTCTCGAAAGGAGGATGAAACACCCATTCCTTCACCTGTAGCTGCTGCAAATTCCGAGTTTGCTCAATTATCTGGTCGAGTTCATAAGATCGCACTAGCTCTAGCAACAAACGCACTTGTCCTGGTTGCCATCTTTGCAAAGACAGCATCTCTCTCACTTGCTCGTTACACCACAGCAGTTGATTTTCTTCATCTACTTGCAAATAGCCTACAGGAGCTGACTCCAGTAGGTCTTCGTAAGTTTGTAACTGTTGCTGTAAATTTTGCCGTTGCTCGTGAATTAACGTGATATAACGCTGCAAGCGGGGGGTTAGTAGCACCAGCTTTGAAGACTGCAAAGCTAAAGGTCGCATGACTTGCTCTAGGTAACGGTTCAGTTGAACCTGTTGCCATCCCCAAAAGCCAATACCTACCACTAAACCCAAAAAAAATCCTATTATCATCACTAGTTGTTATTTGCTTTGTGATGACTAAAAACTAACAACTATCCAAATCGATAGCCAAAACCGCGCACGGTGACAATGTACTCAGGACGACTCGGATCTTGCTCTAATTTTTCGCGTAACCAACGGATGTGTACATCTACAGTTTTACTATCTCCAACAAAATCTGGTCCCCAAACTTGATCAAGCAATTGCTCCCGCGACCACACCCGACGGGCATAACTCATAAACAATTCTAGTAACCGGAACTCCTTTGGCGACAAACCTACCTGTTGACCTCGAACTAGCACACGGCATTCCTGAGGATACAAAGCCACATCCTTGTACTGTAAAACAGGTAATTGAGGCAAACTACTCAAGCGCTGACGGCGTAACAAGGCGCGACACCGAGCCACCAACTCTCGGATACTAAAAGGTTTTGTCAAGTAGTCATCGGCTCCTACCTCTAAACCAAGGACACGGTCCGTCTCACTACCCTTAGCGCTGAGCATCATAATTGGGACTGGGTTTCCTTGATAGCGGAGCAAGCGACATATATCCAAACCATTAATTTGAGGCAGCATCAAATCAAGAACAACCAAATCAAAAGGAACTTCGCCTGAATTTGGTTCAAAACTTTTGAGATATTCTACTGCCGCTCGCCCATCCGAAGCCGTTACGACCTTGTAACCTTCTTCTTCTAAGGATAAAACAAGCATTTCTCTGATCAGTTCTTCGTCTTCCACGACTAAAATACGGCTTCTTTGTGTGATTTCCGCCGTAGAAGGATACTTGGTTGATTCACTGGTATACATTGATATCACAGTATTCTGATGTAGCTGTACTTTTACCAATACAATTATCCTGCTTCAGTGCGTCCACGCGTCCTTGCTTTCAATTATAAAGATGAAACGAAGCTCAAAACCACCGAGATTGAGTCTGATTTTTGTGGGAAAATCAGACTCAATCGTACTACATGAAGTAAATGTAAGGCAATTCGGGGGTGTTTACGTCCCGTCAAATATGTTATGGTGCTGTCAGTAAAAGCCATTAAAACCGAAGCTTAGTCAAGGGTCTTACGCACCTGAGCCTCAGGAGTTTTCGGCATTATTTCTTATAAATAAAGTTTGTAAATAATTTCAACTTTTAATTGCTCACCACTTAATCTATTGTAATACTTTAATCCAGATTAAAATGTTACAGTAGCAGTTCAATGTTTTCGTAGAGGGCTGAAATATCACAGGAAAAACCTATGCTGGTGAATTCAATGATGTCTCCAGCTTGGTAAATTTGGGGAAGCCACAAATTGTTGGATTTGCGCTGAAAACGCTCAACTAGGATTTGTTTTTGGTGGATGAGAATGTATTCTTCAAATTCTGTGATCGTCTTGTAGTTAGCGAACTTATCACCTCTGTCAAAAGCTTCTGTGGAGTTTGATAAAACTTCAAAAATCAGTTTAGGATGCACAATAAAGTCTTCATTTGAGATGCGATCTGTTTCATGACAAGTCACAGCCAAATCGGAATAATAGAAGAGATTTAATGCTAGCAGGCGGACTTTCATATCGTTAGCATAAGAAATGCAACCGGTCCCACGCAAATGATTGACGAGTAAAGCGGAGAGGTTACCTGTAATGATGACATGGGCTTTGCTAGCTCCTGCCATTGCAATCATTTGTCCTTGAAAATATTCATGTTTAATAGGACTGATGCGCTCAATTTCTAAATATTCCTCAGGCGTAAAATATGCATAGTTTTTGCTAACTGTCATGGCGGTTCTCCCGATTCCGTAATTGCGACGAACTTATTAGATAAACCTTTCCACAGTAGTGATTTTGGCGATAAACCTTGGATCGCTTCCAAAGCTTCATCCGCTGACTGAAGTGACAGCGCACTTGAATCCCAGCAACAACTCAACGCCGAGTTTCAGCCAACACCAACAGCTAGAAGCTCGTGGTGTTGGCTCAACATTATATCTATAATGTTATAGCAATCCATGTGGGAAAGCAAAATTTTAAGTGTTGTAGCTGGGCAGTGCCCACTCTACGTATATTTCAAAAGATAAAAATATTAACCCAAGTTGCTAGTACAACAAGGCAAAAGTAAAAAGTAAAAAGTAAAAAGAAAGAAC
>CALMVQ010000284.1 GCA_937873135.1 uncultured Scytonema sp.
TTATTCGCGAGATAGCCTCGCGAATAATGTGTTTCTGCCAAATTGGGATGCTCCCCTCCGTTTCTCGTTTCCTAATCCATTTAACTCTATTGAATCAAACTGACTTTTCCCGTTAAGTCTCGAAAAGCTTACTCACATTCGTATTCTGGATAAAGCACAGCATATACGTTACAGTAATTTTCAGGTAATTAGACCACAGTCGTAGGGGCTCTCGGCCGTTCGCCCTTACCAATAGTGTGGTTCATTTAGGTGAAAATTGCTGTAAACTAAAAAAAGACCCACGCTTATTTACTCCAGTGAGTACAATTCTTATCAATCATCAAGAGTTGAGACTATTATGACTACAAATCAACCAGCAACTGTAGAAGATCGCTTAAACCGCTTAGAAAACTTATTCGCCAACATTGGGGAAACAGTAATCGCTCAAAATGAAACCGTTGCCGCTCTAGGTCTGAGCATCAAACAAACTAACCAAAATGTTGCTTCTCAAAGTGCAACCATTGATGTTTTAGTTGCAAATATCCAACAATTGACAGAGGATGTACGAGCAGTTAACCAAAGAGTAGACTCACTAACTACTAATGTTAATGAAGTTACCAACCGTGTAGATTCCCTAGCCGAGCAAGCAGCACAAGACCGTCAGCTTGCAGCCATTGACCGCCAAGAGTTCCGAACTGAGATTCGACAAATTTGGGAGTATTTACGAGATCGCAATGGTGGTAGCAGTACTCCACAGCATTAATTTTTAAACTAAGTTTTTGCCAACCCAAAAGTGGAATTTTCAAAGCTATCAGTATTTTGGACTAGACACAATTTATGCAATAATTGTTAATATGATACTCGAACAAAGCAAAATTGCGCTTGTGAAGGATTGCTAGATTCCCGACTTGTTGAAAAAGTTGAAAATCTAACCAAATCGCCCATCAAATTACTCTAAAATTCCGCCCTCACTTTTAATTAACTCTAAATAAAAGCCTTCAATTTGCCGCAATTCATCATGAGTACCGCGTTGTACAACCTTACCCCGATTGAGAACAATAATTTCATCGCAATCGCGAATTGTACTCAAGCGATGCGCCACAATCAAGCAAGTACAACCTCGCAACCTTAAGTTTTGATCAATAATCTTCTCTGTTTCTGCGTCCAATGCACTTGTAGCTTCATCCATCAGCAAAATTGAGGGATTATTAACTAAAGCGCGGGCAATTTCTAAACGTTGTCGCTGTCCACCACTCAAATTGGTTGCACCTTCCAACAAGTCTGCATTGTATCCACCGGGAAGCGATCGCACAATTTCATGCACGGCAGCATCACGGCAAGCTTGCATTAAGTTACTATCAGGTATAGTCGTATCCCATAAAGTCAAGTTGTCGCGGACGCTACCAGCAAACAGCGTGATATCTTGTTCAATCGTGGCAATTGAATTTACCAACACCTGATGCGGAATTTGCGATCGCGTTGGCGCAGCCTCTCGTTCGGAGTATCGCGCTCGTCCATCGAAGTAAATTAAACCAGACCAAGGTTCGTATAACCCAGCCACCAGTTTAGCGATCGTTGATTTTCCGGAACCGCTACCGCCCACCAACGCCACTCGCTGTCCCGGTTTAACCGAAAGACTAAAATTTTCAATCAAAGGCGGTGCAGTTCGATTGTAGCCAAAAGTAATATTGCGTAGTTCCAGATATCCCTCTAGTTTGGGAGATTGGGGGAGTAGGGGAGTGGGGAGACAAATTTCCCCCTTGTTCCTTTGTCCCTTTATCCCTCCTTTTTCCTCTACCGGATTGCGTAAAACATCATCCAAGCGATTTAAGTTTCCTTCCAGTTCTTGTAAATCACCGCCTAAACTGATAAGTTGATTCACAGGTTGCATAAACTGCTGCATCAAAGATTGAAATGCTATCAGCATTCCAATAGTCAAAGCACCATCCATGACGCGCAATCCCCCAACAACGATTAATAGCATTGAGGTAATGCCAGACAAAAACGTGGGTAAGATCCCTAACCCCTGATTTAAGCCGTCCATATCTTGCCGGACATTAATTGCTTTTGCGTAATATCCTGCCCAACGAGTAAAGAAATCTGATTCTAAACCGGAAGCTTTCAGGGTTTCCATACTTTGCAATCCAGCGATCGCTATCCCGCTGACTTTGCCTTCTTCTTGCATCAAGCGGATATTTGTATCTCCGCGCGATCGTCCTACCCAGTGTAAGGCTACCAGATTAACGACAACGAAAGCAATACCAATCAGAGTCAAGACTTTGTCGTATTGCAGCATAACAATGGCGTAAAAAATCACCATTACAGCCGAAATTATTGTTGTTGCCAGTTTACCAGAGAGGAGATTTGCAAGGCGATCGTTTAATTGAATTCGGCTGCTAATTTCTCCAGCAAAGCGTTGGTCATAAAAACTAACGGGAAGGTGAAGAAGATGCCAGATAAACTTACTTGACATTCCCATTGCCAACTTGATTTTCATTCGTCGCAATAGCTGTAATTGCAATCGCGTTAATAACCCGCTTAATAACGCTGTAAATAACATCGCAAATATCAGCGGACGTAACCAATCTTCACGACCTTGAACTAACACTTGATCGACAAATACCTGTGAAAAGGTCGGTATTGCTAACCCTGGTATTACAAGGAAAAATCCCGCTAATACGCAGTAAAGCAGCGACCACATACTCCCTTGTAAGCGTGACCACAACGCCCAAAATATATTTGGTTTACGTCCTCCTTTATTAAATTCTGGACTCGGTTCAAATACTAAGACGACTCCGGTAAAAGCCTCGCTGAATTCTGATAGCGAAACTATCCGTCGTCCAGTTGCTGGGTCATTGAGAAAAACGCGCTTTTTGCTAAATCCTTCAACTACTAAAAAGTGATTAAAATTCCAAAATACAATATAAGGACAGGCAATTTGTTGCAAAGCTTCTAAATCTACTTTGAAGCCTTTTGCTTGTAAATTATAACTTCGAGCCGCACTCAGTACATTTGAGGCTTTACTTCCATCCCGCGAGATACCGCAAGCTTGACGGAGTTCTGCTAGGGGAACGATGCGATTGTGGTAGCCTAAAATCATACCCAGAGATGCTGCCCCACATTCTACTGCTTCCATTTGGAGTAAGGTAGGTGTGCGGCGAATGCGGTGAGATTTTGGGAGATTTTTTAATAGTTTTTGACGAATTTGTTGAAACATAAATGACCTCACTTGTTCTCAGTCAAATCCTATACACTCTCGCCCTCACCCCCTGCCCCTCTCCCAAGGTTGGGAGAGGGGTGCCCGTTAAAGCGGGGAGAGGGCATTTTGTATGTAATTAAAACGAGAAACGCTATATTTGTACTTTTCCCTCTTAAACTAACTATTTAGAGACAGGGCAAACTGATGCAGTGACGCGAGAAGATAACGTAGTTTCGGGTGCTTGGGCAACAAGCATGATTTTACCGTCAGGAGTTTTTACCCAGCCTTGAGCCTCGACGATCGCCTGATGCGAACTAGAAGATAAATTGGGTGTTGAAGATGTATTTGGTTTAAGAGAGCTATATTCCTGTGAAGTCACTGAGCGATACTCCTTCGGAGTCACTGAGCGATCGCTATCCAACGTCGCTAGTTGAGTTAAGTTTGGTGTACCATTTAGAGGTTGTGTAGGGTTAGGCGGTATACCGCGTCCGGTGACGATAAACTTACCTAAAGGTTTTTTCGCATTTCTACCTCTAGGACAATCCTGAGCAACTTGATTACTAGCGTCAAGCACTTGTCCTGGTAATTCCACTAGCCCTTGCGCCGGTTGGACATCCGGTTGAATGATGTTGATTTGTCCTTGGACTCCGAGTTGAGAACTGGCTGTAATATCATTTGTTTGATCTGATGCTTGCAGACGCGGTTCGATCCCGAAAATACCCTGAGTGCGAATGTTAATATTACCACCTGTGCCTGAGAAGGCATTGGCTGTAATGTCGCTGTTTTCCTTCGGTACAGCGACAATAAATTTTGAGTTAATATTGACGTTACCGCCATTGCCTCCTGCTTGAGTTGTACCTGCGGTGGTGGAAATTTGACTACCACGACGGAGTAAAAGTAAATCGCTGTTTAGTTTGATGTTACCACCGTTACCAGATGCAGATTCGGCGTTGAGTTTGGCTTGGTTGTTTAAAGTAACTTTAGGTGAGGTGACGATAATATCTCCAGCAGTACCCGTCTTACTTTGGGAGTTAACGAACAAGCCACTGGTAAAGTTGGCACCCTTACCAGAAATAGTGAAAAAATCAGCAGCATTAACTTTGATTGTACCTGCATTGCCTTGTCCAAGGGTTTCAGCAGTAAGTAGAGCGCCATTTTGCAACAAGAAAGAATTAGAATCGATGGTAATGTTACCCCCATTGCCAACTGTTCCCGTTTGCACCCGGCTGCGAATCCCACTGGGTAAACCGTTTTTCTCCCCA
>CALMVQ010000285.1 GCA_937873135.1 uncultured Scytonema sp.
CATCAATGTATCGTAGAAACCCGCCCTGACAACCATTCCGCCACACATCGATGTATCGTAGAAACCTGCCCTGACAACCATTTCGGTACACATCGATATATCGTAAAAACCCCCCTGACAACTATTCCAGCACCCTAGGGGCAGGTTTCCAAACCTGCCCCTACAATTTTTGTACGAGTTTATAATTCCCAAGTTGTAAAGAGAAATATCAATTCACCAAAATTCTCAAAACTCCCTAACAATACTCATAAAACAACGTAATAACTTGACTTTTCGTACATAGTGACTGGCGTTGGTTTCCGAAGAGTGAGAACGCAGGAGCGCGGGTTGTCTCAGCGTGTCTTGATCGCACTTTTCCGCTTCGTGCTATTTCTTCTAAAAAACAACGAAAAATTTCAGAAATTATGGGAACCCTTAGTGAAGTTATACTTTAGATAATAATTGCCCAGAGAGGCAAAATTATGGAAACGCAAAATTCCAATCGTCCGCATAAATCAAAAAATATACTTCGTTTAGCAGCATCTGTCATCGCAACTTTAGCTTTGGCTAGTGGTATTCATTCTGCTAGTGCGACTTCCACAAAAACAGCATCAACTCAACTGGGCGAAGCGCAACCACTGATAGCCCAAATTCATACTAACAGCACTCAAAGTCAAATAGTACCAGCATCTGCGTTGACAATTATCCCCATCGTTGTTGTTGGCGGTTTAATCATCTGTGTTCCCTTGCTCTTTGGTGGACTGGTGGTGATTGGCGAACGTGAAGTTGGCATTGTGGTGAAGAAATTCACTCTTTCCAAACGCGGACTCCCACCGGGACGGCTCATTGCTATTAATGGGGAAGCCGGTTTGCAGGCTGATACTCTTGCCCCAGGTTGGCACTGGGGGCATTGGCTTTGGCAGTACTCAGTGCGTAAAGAATCTGTGATCGTTGTTCCCCAAGGTGAAATTGCCTTGATTGTCGCTGCAGATGGTGCATCCAACCCCCCAGAACGCATCCTGGGTAAGGTTGTGGATTGTGACAATTTTCAAGATGCCCGAAAATTCCTGACTCAAGGAGGGGAAAAAGGTCGGCAAATGGGTTTCTTAACTGCTGGTACCTACCGCATCAATACTGCTCTATTTAAAGTGATTACAGCAGCGAATGCCAGCGCCCACGACATGAGTCCCGAGCAGTTGCGGGTGTACAGCGTTATGTCTGATAAAGTTGGTATAACCATAACTTTGGATGGGATGCCAATTCCCGGAGGTGAAATTGCTGGCCCGGCGATCGCCGCACACGACAATTTCCAAAACGGGCAGAGATTTCTGGATGGCGGTGGACGACGCGGTTTACAAGAGCAAATTCTTCTTTCTGGATCTTGGAACCTCAATCCTTGGTTTGTCCAAATCGAACAAGTTGCCATGACGGAAATTCCCATTGGGTATGTGGGTGTGGTGATTTCTTTTGTGGGCAAGGCACATGAAGATATCAGCGGCGCAGCCTTTACCCACGGTAATTTGGTGAATTCGGGACATAAAGGCGTGTGGGTGGAACCACTGTTTCCAGGTAAGCACCCCGTCAATACCCGCGTCATGAAAATTGAACTGGTGCCCACGACCAACATTGTTTTAAACTGGTCGGGGCGTACTGAACGCCACAGCTATGATGCTAAGCTAGCCTCCTTGACAGTACGTTCTAGAGACGGATTTGCTTTTGATTTGGAAGTCGCGCAAATTATCCACGTCGGTGCTTTGGATGCTCCCAAGGTGATTTCTCGCGTGGGTTCCATGCAAAATTTAGTAGATCACGTGTTAGAACCGACAATCGGCAACTATTTCCGCAACTCGGCTCAAGACTATACTGTACTGGACTTTCTCTGCGCTCGGAGCGAACGGCAAGCTGAAGCAGCTGAGTTTATTAAAACAGCGTTGCGGGCTTATGATGTGCAAGCGATTGACACTCTCATTGGTGACATTCAACCGCCAGCAACACTCATGCAAACCCAGACAGATCGGAAAATTGCCGAAGAACAACGCAAAACTTTTGAAGTCCAGCAACTCGCACAAACGCAACGGCAGCAACTTGTAAGAGAGACGGCTTTGGCTGATATCCAGCAAGAAATGGTGAAGTCAGAGCAAGGTGTGAAGATTGCCGAACTTCAAGCTAAAGCTGACATCCAGCAAGAAATGGTGAAATCAGAGCAAGGTGTGCAAATCGCCGAACTCAAAGCAAATGCCAAAATCAAGGCAATGACAGGTGAAGCGGAGACGATTCGCTTAAAAGCAACTGCAGAAGCCGAATCTATACGGTTAAAAGCTACGGGTGAAGCGGAATCTCAACGCCTGAAAGGTTATGCGGAAGCAGAAGCTATCCGCGCTACAGGTAACGCGAAAGCGGAAGCTTACGGTGCTGGTGTAGAAGCTTTGGGAGCGCAAGGTTATTCGGCAATGCAACTAATGCAAATTATCGGCGATCGCAATGTCCGCCTGATCCCAGATGTTCTCGTTGGTGGAAATGATGGCAGTACTAAAGGCTTGGTGGATGGACTACTTTCAATGATTTTGTGGAATCAAACTACTAAGTCAGGGGAAACGACACCACCCGCACCACAACAACCAACGCCCCTTAATGGTAATCAGCCTGTGTTAGGTGATTTTTCTTTGAAGGACGTAGACAGATCATAATATTCTCACGCAAAGGCGCAAAGTTGTTTTTAGCGGCTTTGGATGTTAGTACGAGATAAACAAATTATCACAAATTGTGCTGTTACAAGAACGTTATCGTTTACTTAAGCAGATTGGTCAAGGGGGATTTGGCAAAACCTTTTTTGCTGTGGATGAAAGTCAATTTCCCCCAGTTCCTTGTGTTGTTCAACAATTCTGGGGGCAGAATCAGACACTTGAAGTTTTTGAGCAAAAGGTACAGCAGCTAGAGCAATTAGGCAAGCATCCACAAATTCCTACTTTACTAGCACATTTTCAGCAGGAACACTATTTTTACTTAGTGCAAGAGTTTATTGAGGGTACTAACTTAGCTACCTTAGTGGCGGAGGTAGGAGCCTTCAGTGAAATTCAAATTTGGCAATTATTGGAGAAGTTGTTACCTGTTGTCAAGTTTATTCACGATCGCAACATCATTCACCGCGATATTAAACCTCAAAATATCATCTTTAGATCTTCCTCAAGCACAAGTGCAGGGGAGATGGTTTTAATTGACTTTACCACTGCTCAATTTGGGACAGCAATTGACTTCATCACAATAGAACCTGGCATTGGTAGTCCAGAATATGCCTCTCCAGAACAAGTTAAGGGAAAACCCGTATTTGCTAGTGACCTTTATAGCTTAGGTGTAACTTGTCTTTACTTACTGACTCAGATTTCTCCCTTTGATTTATTTGATATCAACAACTGCTGTGTTTGGCGACAGTATCTGACTACTAAAATCAGCGACAGGTTAGGTAAAATTCTTGACAAGCTTGTACAAAGTGACATCACCCAACGGTTTCAATCAGCAGATGAAGTGATGCAAGCGATGGGTATTCCTTCCCCACTCTGCATTCCCAATTTGCCACTCCCTTCTACCACATATACCCTGACTCAATATTGTTATGCATTGAGTAGTGTTAATTCAATTGCCATTAGCCCTAATCATCAGACACTAGCCAGCTGCCATGATGATAAAAAAATTAGATTGTGGGATTTAAAAACCCAAAAAGTTATTCACACCTTTGTGGGACATTCCCAGGCTGTGCGATCGCTTGCCTTTAGTCCTGATGGAAAAGTGCTGGCAACGGGAAGTGATGATAAAACGATTAAGTTATGGAACCTTGACACACGTCAGGAAATCTTCACTTTATGCGGACACAATCACGCAGTTAAATCAGTTGCTTTTAGCCCCATCTCCCCTTCACAAGAGGAGTATGTTCCAATCTTAGCAAGCGGTAGCTGGGATAAGACAATCAAAATCTGGAATGTTAATACTGGCACAGAAATTTGTACTTTGACTGGACACCAATTACAGGTGAGTGCAGTGGCATTTAGTCCCCAAGGTGAGCTTTTAGCGAGTGCCAGTCTTGACAGAACCATTCGTTTATGGAATATATCAATTGATACTAGCTTATCGTCAGTGAATGTATCAAAACAACTCTCCGAGTCATTTCGACCAATTCTTCTGGAAAAGGAATTGAAAAACCGCCCGCAATATACCTTGTTAGGCACCCTTTCAGGTCATGCATGGGCGGTTTTGACAGTGGCCTTCAGTCCTGACGGAAAAATTCTGGCGACGGGAAGTGAAGATAACACTATTAAACTGTGGCAGGTCAACACTGGTAAGATAATTGACACACTTCCCGGTCATTCCTGGTCGGTAGTAGCATTAGCTTTCAGTACCGATGGAGAAATGCTTGTGAGTGGAAGTTGGGACAAAACTGTCAAACTTTGGAGGGTTCACACAAAAAAAGAGATTGTGACTCTTTCTGGGCATGTAGACTCAGTGTCTGCCGTTGCTATTAGCCCTGATGCCCAACTGATTGCTAGTGGCAGCAGGGATAAGACGATCAAACTCTGGCAGCCTGTAAAACAACAAGAGAATTAATTTTACAACTTCAAGCGCTACCTGTGAAGGTAACTTCGGGAAATTTCAACTGGGCTTCTGCCATCGGACGGTTTCTGCCTTCTTCTTGCCAGTAGTTAATTACTTCTGTGGCTTGATTGAGCAATCCTACCCGATCCAATTCTGTAATCCAGTGTTTTAACTCTAACTCCTTCTTTAATTCCTCCCAAGCATCATTCCTTGGCCAGAAAAAGTACTTAGTCAAAGGACTTGTACCTTTGCCAACCACTTGATCGACAGCCAAGGCAACGTTTTCGTCTAACCAGAGTATCTTCAAAAGAAATTTGGACAATCGCACCTCCAAAAATAACAGGATTATTCTTACTATATTTGCGATCGCTTATTCTAACGCAAATGATGAGGAGTGGGAAGTTGTCTTGAACCACAGGAGTAGGGGCAGGTTTTACTAATTAATTTTGGATGTAGTAAGTTATCTGGTAAAACCTGCCCGTACAGGAGTAGGGGCAGGTTTTACTAATTAATTTTGAATGTGGTAAGTTATCTGGTAAAACCTGCCCGTACAGGAGTAGGGGCAGGTTTTACTGATGAATTTTGGATCTGGTAAGTTATCTGGTAAAACCTGCCCGTACATGAGTAGGGTCTTTCCTTGACCAATTAATTTTGGATCTGGTAAGTTATCTAGTAAAACCTGCCCGTACAGGCGTGGAGAGATGATGGAGAATAATTAACAACCAACCAATAATTATGAAAGCGATCATTATTTTCGATATTGATGGCGTTGTGCGCGATGTGAGCGGTTCCTATCGACGAGCGATAGCGGATAGCGTAGAGTATTTCACCGTAGGGGCGTACCGTCCCACACAACTTGATATCGACCAGCTTAAATCTGAAGGTATTTGGAATAATGATTGGGAGGCATCCCAGGAATTTATTTACCGCTATTTTGAAACTCAGGGGCAGTCGCGGGAACAACTGCAACTTGACTACAACACCATTGTTGCCTTTTTTCAATCACGTTACCGAGGACCAGATCCTGACAATTGGACGGGATATATCTGCAATGAGCCGTTATTGTTGCAGCCTAACTACTTAGAACAACTGACTTTAGCTGGGATTTCTTGGGGATTTTTTAGTGGTGCGACTCGTGCTTCAGCCACTTATGTTCTGGAGAAACGCCTTGGTTTAAAATCCCCAGTGTTGGTTGCCATGGAGGATGCACCCAGTAAACCAGACCCTACAGGACTTTTAGCTACGGTTCGCTTGCTGGATTCTCCCTCAACGACGGGAGGTGCGTTAGAACAAGACAAATCTGTTGACAAATCAACGATAATAGTATATGCAGGAGATACAGTAGCTGATATGTACACAGTGGAGAAAGCACGGTTGGCACAACCCCATCGAACTTGGATTGGTGTAGGGGTTTTACCTCCTCATGTACTGGAAACACCTGCACGTCGTCATGCTTATGCACAAACACTGCTAGCTGCAGGAGCATCTATTGTTATCAGTAATATAGAGGAACTAACTGCACTGAAGATTGAGGAATTACTGTAATGCTATCCCACCCAATGTCGCTCCTGTTCTCTTGCACCCACTGAACCAGGGAAGCACCTCGACTTGTTGTGTCTAACACAGAACGGGTGCAACTTTATTATTACGAAACAAAACCTCTAATCCTTTATTCTCTGCGAATTCCTAAATGTTCTCTGACATCGATGTAAGGTGTTCTATCTCTTCCACTTGCGTAGGGTGCACCTGCAGAGCGCCAAGCAAAGAGATTAGATATCGCCCGAGCAGGATCTTCATTGGCCTTGAGAGTCAATATCAATCCTTCACACCGTCCATTGAATTCGCTAGCGGTGCAAATGACTTTTTGTCCGTTCATGTAGCCAGTAGTCACAAACCGCAGCTCTCTGTTGCGGCGGTAGTTTTCCAAGCGTTCGCTCACATCTCGACAACGCGTCAGAGGATCGTAGCCGGCATTTCTGAAGTAATTGGAAGTCCAGCGAATCCAAGGCTCAGTGCCACCTCTGTAATTTTGGTAAACTGTCACGGGATTGTTCCTGGAGGTGTCACAATAAAATCCTCGCCCACTTTGAGCTTGACTGGGCTGACTGATACTTGCAGTTGCGCCGAGCGTGACAACACCAGCAACTAAAAGATTTGTCAATGGTATTAATTTCATGAGTAACTTTACAAATTTTGAGTAAAAAGTTTTTTTGGCTATTACTGACTAAATCTCATGAATGGAAATTGTATAATCTGGTAGATGTCTTACACTATAAGCATAAAAATTTCTCCGGCTACACACTAGTGATAAAAGTCACTAGTTTAGTCATGACTTAAGTAATATCATGACTATGAGAGTTGAAATGAGCTTAAGTATGTAGGCATGAAAAATTGTCGTAAAGGCAAGGCAGAATACAGAACGGAAGAGAGTTTACCGCCAATTTACATTTCGTTGCATATATATAAATTTTATTGGCGTTTTCAAATTATGCATCTCGGCTTCAAGGCGATCGCCAACTAGTACAACAAGGCAAAAGTAAAAAGTAAAAAGTAAAAAGAAAGAACCTTATTTTGTAAGGGTTTTAACTATTTCAGATGGGTGGTTTATTTCCGCCGATCTGTACTAGTTGAATTTTAGTTCCGCATCAAATTGGATGTACTCAGATTGCAGCCGAATTAATCTTAAGGTTAGCAACCAACCCATACATTAATGTCAAATAATTAGGAGAGCGCTAATTACAATCATGCTAATTGACGAGTCCATCCTAACTTTTCCTACTTTTTTAATCACAAATAGTAATTTTTTTATAATTTGTGATGCTTATTTCAGAATATACATTATAAATGTTAAGCTTTTTAGAAAAACTTTTCCAATGAAAAAACATCCCAAACAGTAATCTATTATAGTTATTCAAGACTTCACTCAATATTAATGTTATCATAGATTGCATATGTAGCATTTTTAACTTGTAATGCACTGAAAATCCACGTCTATTTCGGTCACTCATAACATGATTTTTCGAGTACTCTTGTTGTTTATCCCAATCTCCTTTGCTGCTCACTTTCTTGAATGGGGAGAACTGACTGTATTCATCACCTCTGGATTAGCGATTTTACCTTTAGCTGCTTGGATGGGTACAGCGACCGAAGAAATTGCCGTCGTGGCAGGTCCAACATTGGGGGGACTAATGAACGCCACCTTTGGCAATGCCACTGAACTGATTATTGCCTTAATTGCTCTAAATGCGGGTTTAGTAGATGTTGTCAAAGCCAGTATCACAGGCTCGATTATCAGCAACTTACTACTGGTGATGGGCTTCGCCATGCTGTTAGGAGGTTTACGCTACAAAGAACAGAAGTTTATACCGTTTGTGGCGCGGGTCAATGCTTCTTTAATGAACTTAGCTGTCATTGCGATTCTACTGCCGACTGCGGTAAGCTTTACCGCTAATGGAATTAACGATACTTCCCTAGAGTATCTTTCGATTGGTATAGCTGTGGTGTTAATCGTCGTCTACGCATTGACACTGCTATTTTCGATGAAAACCCACTCCTATCTCTACGATGCGGTTTTGGCTGAGAGTGCACAAGCTGAGTTAGCAGCAGAGAATCTCGCAGAGGGTGAACCGGAGGTGAATCTAGGGTTATGGATTGGGGTACTGTTAGGCGCGACATTGCTAGTTGCAGTTGAGTCAGAATTATTGGTAGATTCGCTATCTGTTGCTACATCTCAACTCGGTTTAACAGCACTGTTTACAGGGGTGATTTTGGTGCCAATTATTGGTAATGCTGCCGAACATACGACAGCAGTCAGTGTGGCATTGAAAGATAAGATGGATCTTTCGGTGTCAGTGGCAGTGGGATCAAGCTTGCAGATTGCGATGTTTGTCGCTCCGATTTTAGTGTTGGTAGGCTGGATCATGGGTAAGCCAATGGATTTGAATTTCAAGCCTCTGGAATTATTAGCGGTGATAGTGTCAGTGTTCATTGCCAATTCCATTAGTTCTGATGGTCGCTCGAATTGGTTGGAAGGCATAATGCTCTTAGCGACTTATACAGTTTTAGGGTTGGCGTTTTATTTCCATCCGGTGATTGCTGGGATTGGTTAAACCCATATTCCGAGATGCGTGTTATATTGCGTCCATTGTTAATGGTTAGTTGCAATTAACCATTAACAACCTCACAGATATTATAAATATTTAACCGGACATGGTAGTATTGCACAGGACAATAACATGATTGTATGCGGTTAAGTTGAGGTCTTCTAAGACTCGACGAGCAGTAATATCTTCCTGACGATACTGCACAGTTTGCTGTTAGATGCCGAGTGATTCTGCACATATTACCTCTGCTTCCGGGTAATCTGCAACAACAGTGAGAGTGGAACCAGGAGCAACATATTGATCCATCTGCTGAATAATGTTAGACATGTGATTGCTCCAACCCAGAATTAAGGTATTTTCTGCTTTGGCACGATCTCGTTTCGTAAGGTGAATAGCTTGATGATCGATAGGAGGCTCAGAAAGTCCGGAAAGATGAATCGTATCATCGTCTGCGCTAATTACGACCAGTTGTTCAGCTGCTTGTAACTGTGTGTGTATGGGTGGGTTGAGTACAATCGTATCATCACGTTTAATGCCAATCACAGCAGAATCCTTATAGGCTAGGAGAGCATCCCCGTAGGTCTTGCCCCGTAAAGTAGGTTCGGCTTTACAGCAATTTTCAGGTAATTGAACCACAAACTACGGTAACCTAGACATGAAGTAATTGTTTGATTCGATGCCAGCATCTTACTCAGAGGATTTGCGTCGTCGCGTGATTACAGCTTGGTTAGCGAATGTTGGTTCTCAACGACAGATGGCGCAAAGATTCAAGGTCAGCTTGTCGTTTGTACGAAATCTGCTGCGTCATTATCGCGAAAGTGGAGAAATTGAAGCAAAACAACGTGGAGGATACCAAAAGCCGACAATTCAGGATGAACATCTAAGCATGATTAAGTCTTGGGTGGAAGGGAAAAATGATTTGTTGCTAACAGAGTTGTGCGTTGGCGTAGCCCGCCGCAGGCATCGCCTTGCGGAAAGTACAGGAATTAGAGTCAGCATTTCGACAATGCCGAAGTGCGGTAGAAAAATTAGACTTACGCTGTAAAAAAAAAGTCTCTATGCAAGTGAGCAAGATACTCCACGAGTACAGGAATTACGGCGCAAAATGGTCATCATTCCAACCCTCTGCAACTTTGCGTCCATCACGCTTTTTGATCGAGAGCTTGCTACCCATCGCTTCGATGCGTCGGCATATCTCTTGTAATGATTTGAGTACAATCCCTGTGCGATCGCGTGACAAAGAAGTCATACTCAGGACTTGTTTGACTGCACGGCGGATCAATCGGATGTGACATTCAGCAGCCAACTGGTGTCCTACACAAATGAAGATAGCAGGGGCGCTAGAGGGCGAGCGCGACATCAGTAATTTTTCCACTAATGCAAACATATCTTCTCGCGGGCAGGCCGGACTTGTCCAAGTGGATGGATCGTACACTGATGGATCGCCTCCTTCCACCACCACTGTATAACCGGAGGTAATTGCCTCAACTACCATTTCCGGATCGATAACTCCACACGACCAAGCTGGCAACAATATTGAGTCCATGTCAGCAACTTTCTGTGCAATGTAGGCAACATTTTTGGAAGCCCGGACATCTTCGCCAATAGCGTTAACGCCTACATGTTCCCACGGTTCGATGATGACGATTGACTTGCGTAATAAACTGGGATGCTTGAGTAAAAACTCAAAATCCTCTCGTGAATTAATGACTTTTTCCAAAGGCGAGGCTTGTCCCCATTCAAAAATGCCGTCTTTAGCAAATATTTCTTTTTCTGCTAGTGGATTGGAAGAATTTCTATCTGCCAGGAAACGGCCTAGCAATATATGTGCTGATTCAAAATCCGCATAGCCTTCATGCAAGTAGCCAGGAGTTAAGCGCCAGTTAGCTGTGGTAGTTTGATGTTTCTGAGATTTATTAGCTATAGTCATTTTTTTCTCTTAAAAACTTAGTCGTTGCTGTGTATTTTTTTCTTAAGCCATGATGAGAAGAGGCTGTCCACTTGTATAATGCACCTCTGTTCATGGCAATCGCTCTTAAATTGTAGAAGCGATCGCGCCCATCGTTACTACGTACTGAATTGATAAGTAACCCGACTATAGGAATCCTATTTGAGTTTTGAACAAACGACCTACTTGTTAAGAAGGCAGAAGTACGTTCGCGCAGCGTGTCCGTCAGGACAAGGCAGAGGGCAGCTATGTATCCCTATAAATAAATTCAAGGGATTTAGCTTGGACGTAGTATTCCGAAGCGCTGCGCGTCTCGATCGGACATATTTTCTTTGTTTTTCATAAATGAATTTAGGGGCTTCAAACCCTGTGGCATCGGGCAGACCATTAAATTTCTTTCCTTCAGCATCGCTGCCATCTGCCCTCTGCCTTTCTTCGGTGAAGGGTGGGAAAATTACTCATTTGTTTGTCTGTCGAATAAACCATTCAAACATCCACTTTAAATGGGAGAATGAAGGAATCAATGCACAGAAACGCAAAGCTCGCCGGAGGGATACTCCCCCCGGCAGACTTTACGCCGAACCCCTGTTTTAGCTTGTAACCAAATATCCGATTGGGGGATTTTGTTCAGGGCAATTGGGAGCAAAGCTACGAGCGTGAATTTTCCATTTCTCGGTTGTTAAACGTTGTAGCTTATTTTACTTTTTTAATCTCCGTATTATTTCGCAGTTTTGTTGAAAAATCAAATAGGACTCCTAGTACAGCACGGCGTAAATAAAGCAACCATTTCAAACAGCCAGAAGCCTTGATTTATAACACTTTTGACTTTTGACTTTTGAATGAGTGACTTTTGACTTCCGCCTTGCGGTACTAGAGTTATATTATAAATTAATAGTTAAAAGAAAAATTGTATTCCGTATATATACTGTCCAGAGGAAGTTCGAATGAACGTTGATGAAGTGCTGGAGGCTATAGAACAAATTCTGCCAGATAAGCAATTTGGTGATGTAGAGCGGTTGATATTTCGTCAATCTTGGCTGGGAAGGAGTTACAACGAGATGGCGGAGGGATCGGGTTACGGTAGTAACTACATTAAGGAAATTGGTTCTCAGTTGTGGCAAGACCTTTCTGAAGTCCTGGGAAAGAGGGTAACAAAAAAAAATCTGCAACTCGTATTGGGTCAATACCAATATCATAGGATACGTCTGGAGTTGGAATCCCAGAAGGAGTTTCCATTCGACTCAGTAATAAAAGGAGATTTTCCCGACTTAGTCGCAGGGAGTGAGATAGAGTTTCCTGGCAGTCCTATGTCAATAAATTCTCCTCTTTACATCAATCGTCCACCGCTAGAACAACTAGTATATAACGAAATTACACAACCGGGATGCTTTATCCGTATCAAAGCACCCAGGAAAATGGGAAAAAGTTCACTGCTCAACCGGATCATTGCTGGTGCCAAGCAGCAGGGTTATGAAGCTGTCAAGGTGGACTTTCAGGAAGCAGATGAATCTGTTTTTGCCTCGATAGATACAACTCTACGTTGGTTGTGCGCCAATGTAAGCAGGCAGTTGAACTTGACTGCCAGACTGGATGATTACTGGGATGAAGATATGGGGAGCAAGGTGAGCTGCAAAATCTATTTCCAGGCTTATGTACTTGAGCAGATCGAGAAACCTTTTGTCTTGGCTTTTAATGAAATCAATCGGGTTTTTGAACATCCAAGTATTGCCCGAGATCTGTTGCCAATGCTAAGATTTTGGCACGAACAGGCAAAGCAGGAGGAGACTTGGCAGAAATTGCGATTAGTCATGGTTCACTCCACAGAAATCTATATCCAGCTTCATCTCAACCAATCTCCGTTCAATATCGGACTAGCAATTTGTTTGCCACCGTTTAGCCCACAGCAGGTACAGGATTTGGCAGTAGGTTATGGATTGGATTGGGCTACAGGATCTGAAGGAGCGCAACGTCTTGCACCGTTACAAGCAATGGTAGGAGGACATCCCTATTTAGTGAGTCTTGCTCTTTATCATTTGCGTCGGGGGTGGATATCGCTGCCAGAATTATTACAAGCAGCTCCTACACCATCAGGGATTTACAGTCAACATTTACGAGAAAACTTGACCATATTTCAAAGTGAACCACAATTGGCATTAGTGCTGCAACAGGTTTTGAGCGCCAATCAGAGTGTACCAATAAATGCGATCGCTGCTTACAAACTAGAAAGCTTGGGACTTATCCAGCTTGATGGCAATCAAGCTTCACCAAGCTGTGAGTTGTATCGCCTCTATTTTCAACAACAACTGGGTTTGGAAAATCGAGTTAACTCTTTAGTACGAAGTGAAACATGGAGATAGCTGCTAAAAAATATCCTGACTTATTTACTTTATGAGCCAGTCCTTGGGAAGCTTTAATCAAGGGGTAGATGATGAAGCCAATTGCCAATCCCTCTGCAATTGAGTAAGTCAGGGGCATGGTTAGAATAACTAGAAATGCGGCAATGGCTTCTGCTGGATCGTTCCAATTAATGTTTTGCACGCTACTCATCATCAAAAAACCCACCATAATCAATGCAGGCGCTGTAGCGAAAGTAGGCACTGCTGCAAATAAGGGAGTAAATAACACAGAAAGCAGAAATAAGGCTGCTATCACAATAGACGTAAAGCCACTCCGTCCCCCCGCAGATATGCCTGAGGCAGACTCGATATACGTTGCGCTCGGGGAAGTGCCCAGAATTGCCCCAAAGGTTATGCCCATAGCACTCGCTAACAAAGATTTGCTAGCGCCAGGCAGTTCACCATTTTCATCAATGTAACCTGCCTGTTGTCCTAAACCCGTAAGTGCGCCAATGGTATCAAAGGAAGTTACAAATAAGAAGGTAAATGTGACAGACACAAAGTTCCAGATTTGCTTGGGTGTCAGGTAACTAAAGCCTGTGAATGCCTCACCCAGCAGGCTATGTGGCCATTCAGGTAGGGCGATAATTTTTTCAGGTGCGGGAGCAATGCCTAGCATCCAACCTAACAGCGCTGTAGCCAAAATACCCCATAACATCGCTCCTTTGACCCGGCGTGCTACTAAAGTAGCAGTCAGCAATAGACCAAAAACTGAGAGTAAGGTAGCTGGTTGCTTGAAGGAGCCTATAGTTGTTAAGGTTTCTTTACTAGCAACAATGATCCCTGCTCCTAGTGTGGGAGCCTCAGGAACACCAGAAAGACCAATGTAGGCGATGAACAAACCAATACCTGCCACAGTAGCGTGTTTGAGGGAAGCTGGAATCGCTTTGATAATTTGGATATGGATATTGGATAGAATCAAGGAAGTGAAAATTAAACTTTCAATCAAGACAGACGTCAGCGCCAGGCGCCAGTTCATCTTTAAGCCCAACACAACTGAGAAAGCAAAAAAAGCGTTTAGACCCATTGCCGGAGCCAGAGCAAAGGGATAATTAGACAATAGTCCCATGAGAGCGGTGGCGATCGCACAGGTGATGGCAGTGGTGAAAAGAAGCTGATTGAACAAATCACCAGGCTGCTGGAGAAATATGGCATTTGATAATATTCTGGGATTCACGACCAAAATGTAACCCATAGTCATAAACGTCGTGACACCAGCGAGAATCTCTGTTCTGTAAGTAGTGCCTAATTGTTCAAACCTGAAAAATTGAGCAAGTGAAGTTGTCGATCTAAATTTAGGCGTCAATAATTTCATCAACTTATTGGCAAGACTCGATTCAATATTATTAGGACTTACAGATGGATTATGATTAGACATCTCTAGTAGGGGCGAACGGCCGTTCGCCCTTACTCCCAATCAACAGAGAAGCCCCTAGTTTGAACTGGGGCTTCTCTGTTTGACTTAACATGTGATAATATTTAAAGTCACTGGCATCCTCACCCTATAATTGGCCTGCAGTTCCTGATACTGTTCCGTTTAAGGCCTCAAGACCTTGCTCTAGTCCTTTATTAATGTTGCTGAGGTCTCCCCCAAGTCCTGTCACTGTATTTGCTACTACGCTAACAGTGCCTGTTGTAGGTGTACCTCCGTTGCCTACACCATTATTAACATTAGCAACGCCGGTTGCTAAACCGCCAACCAAACCGCCTCCTGTCACTGCCATTAAATCTGCATCATCCAGTTCACCTTCCCATTCAATCGCAGTTGTGTTTTGTACTTTTGGCTGACTCATTTGAATTTTCCTTGTTTGTTTAGTTCTGACAATTAAATTTTTAGCGTACTTACGTATTATTCTTTATCTATCTTAAGTAATACTATTGAGTAATCTTGGGGAAGACCATACTTTTCCTACTTTTCCTACTTAGTACTTACGCGTTTATCTATTCAAGAAAGGTTTGCAAAAAATTAAGAAAAACTGTACTTTATCTAAGAGTAGAATTAAATTTCTTTAACATATTTTCTGTCATATCACCTGTCACTGTACTTATTTGGATGAGTAGTTATCGATACCAAGTTGGTGGCTCACTTTCCAGTGATGCTCCCAGTTATGTAGAACGACTTGCAGATGTAGAACTGTACGAAGCACTGATGCAGGGAGAGTTTTGCTATGTCCTCAACTCTAGGCAAATGGGTAAATCCTCTCTCATAGTCAGAACAAAACATCGCTTGCAGCAAGAAGGCTTTCTATGTACCACTATCGATATGACGAATATTGGTAATGAAAGTATTACCCAAACTCAGTGGTATAAGGGAGTCATAAGTGAACTGTGGATGGGTTTCAAACTGTTAGAAAAAGTCAACTTAAAAGCTTGGTGGCGACAACAGGAGGATACTTCTTTAGTTCACAAACTGAGTCAGTTTATTTTAGAATTACTACAAGTTCATTTCCCGGAAGAAAGACTATTTATCTTTTTTGATGAAATTGATAGTATTCTCAACCTTGATTTTCCTGTAGACGATTTTTTTGCTTTACTGCGATTTTGCTACAATCAACGAGCAATTAATCCAGAATATCACCGGATTACTTTTGCCATTTTTGGGGTGGCAACACCATCTGATTTAATTCAAAATAAAAAACACACTCCGTTTAATATCGGTAAATCCATTGAAATACAAGGTTTAAACTTAAATCAAATCCAGCCATTAGCTGAGGGATTAGATGTTAAAGAAAGTCAAGCCATACTAATTCTCAAAGAAATTTTAGCTTGGACAGGAGGACAACCTTTTCTCACCCAAAAACTCTGTCAGTTAGTGAAGAATCGAGAATGGAGAATTGAGGAAGAGAAAGAATCGGACTCAAAATTGATTGCTAATTTGGTTAGATCGCGTATCATTGACAAGTGGGAATTTCAGGATGAGCCGGAGCATTTGCGAACGATTCGCGATCGCCTCTTGTGGAATGAGCAAATGGCAGGGCGCTTACTGGGAATTTATCAGCAAATTCTAGCTCTTGAAGACGTGCCATTTGATGACAGCAGAGAACAGCTAGAACTCCTTTTGTCAGGTTTAGTTGTCAATGAACAAGGATACTTAAAACTAAGAAACCAGATCTATCAAGCAGTCTTTAACTCAGAATGGGTTGCTCTTCAATTGGAGAATTTGCGTCCCTATGCACAGCAGTTCAAAGCTTGGGTTGCCTCAGATCAGCAAGATCAGTCCCAGCTTTTGGTAGGAGTAGCATTGCAAGAGGCAATAGCTTGGTCAGAAAAAAAAAAGTTGAGTAATTTAGATTACCACTTTATAGCTGCCAGTCAGGAACTAGCCAAACAAGAAATTGAGAGAGTTTTAGTCGCAGAAAAATATGCCCGACAAATTGAGAGAGTTTTAAGCGCAGAAAGATATGCCCAAGAAATTGAGAGCGTTGTAGCTGCAGAAAGATATGCTCGACAAATTGAACGAGAAAAAGCGCAATTCGCCCTCCAAGAAGTAAAGCTGGCGAATCAAATTTTGGTAGATGCACGGAAAACCGCTAAACGAAATGCCCAAAAAGTCCGTTTGGGTAAATTTTGTATTCTCAGTATTGCTCTTGGAGTTGCCTGTTTAGTGATTCTGTTACGTTTTATCGGTTTACTACAGGGGATGGAGTTGACGATGTTAGATAACTTTTTTCAAGCACGTCCAACAGCAGAAATTGACCCTCGCATTGCCATCATTACAATCGATGAATCTGACATTAAGCAAATTGGTCAGTATCCTTTAACAGATCGTGTGTTAGTTCAAGCAATTCAAACTTTAAAAAGCTACAAGCCGAGAGCAATTGGGCTGGATTTGTATCGAGATTTGCCTGTAGAACCAGGTTATCAGAAGCTGGTGGAACTGTTTAAAACGACTCCAAATCTGATGGGCATAGAGAAAGTTGTAGGTAGCCAAATTGCTCCGCCGCCAGTTTTAAAACAATTAGATCAAGTTGGTATTGCCGATCAGGTTTTGGATCAAGATGGCAGGCTGCGTCGCGCCTTGCTTTCAGTGCGACTTCCCAACTCTAAATTGCGCCTCAATCTAGGCTTGCAACTAGCCGTACGTTACTTAGCACATCTTGGCATCACTCCTCAAAACCAACCCCGGCATCCTCATCAAATCAAGCTTGGGAAAGCGGTGTTTGTTCCCTTTCATGCTTCGGACGGCGGCTATGTGCGGGCTGATACAGGTGGCTATCAAATTTTGCTCAACTTTCACGGCAATCTTGAACAGTTTCAAACCTTCTCGCTTGCAGATTTATTAGCCAATCAAATACCACAAGAGTTGGTGCGCGATCGGATTGTTCTTCTTGGCTTGAGTGATCCTAGCCTCAATGAATTATTTCAAACGCCTTACAGTGGTTACAATGGTCAACTCAAACAAATGCCAGGAGTTGTCATCCACGCCAATATTACCAGCCAAATTTTGACTGCGGCTTTAGAGGGAAGAGGTATAATACAAGTTTGGCCAAAGCCTGTAGAGTGGATCTGGATTTCGCTTTGGTCAGTGGTGGGAGCGACATTAAGTTGGCTGTTTAGATCGCTGAAAGCAAGAGTCGTTTTAGTAACTATAGCAGGCGGAGGATTGGCGGTAATTGCTTACCTTGCCTTCTTACAAGATTGGTGGATTCCTGTCGTCCCTCCAGCGATCGCTCTTGTGGTTGCTGCTATCACCCTGCCAATTGTCACTGTTAAACAGTCAGAGAAAATTCAACTCTGTCAGACTGTGGAGTTGCTAATTGCCACGACTAAAGAGCAACCTACAGCCGGAAAAATTGCAATTGAATATCTCAAGCAAGCAGAAACCAAAGAAAATCATGCATTGATTGAGCGGATGTTGGAGGATGAGACAGGAGACAGGAGTTAGGAGTTGTCGCAATACAAATTATTTTAGAGGTACAGAAGCGATCGCTCCTAACCCTACAGATTCTAATAAATCTCGCCAGAGGCTAGTCAGTTTATTATTGTCGGGGTGTTCTCGCCTTGCTTGTGCCAATACCTTTAGTATGTCATACCAATATCCCGATTCCCCATACCACATTGCCTGCTCAATCACAGATTTCTGCCTCAGTTCCCTCTCCAACTGCGGTGTTCGCGCCACCCGTTGCACCCAACCTCGTAACATGGGATCGTCCGGTTGTAAGCTTTGTCCACAAACAACGACTAAAGACCATTGGTAATTCTTACCTACTACTAAGGCTTGCTTTTCTACAGGTAAAGAAAAATCTACAATTCCACTGTTAGCAGTGATGGGTAAGACTGCTCTTTGGTAAAACTTCCCTGTTTCATCTTGGAACGCCAACACAACTTGCTTTGCTGACGTTTTAGGTAAGTTAACAAAAATAGATGGACGCTCCTCCAATGTCAACCCATAATTGCGCTTTGGCATTAAAGTTTGAATCTGTTGTTCATTTTGAGAACACTTCTGTCCATCACGAGAACCTGCTCCAGTACTATCTTTTGGTCCCCCATTACCAGGTGGATTAAAATCCTCTTTAAAGATGATTCTTTGTGATGTGTAACTTCTAGTTTTTAATTCTGACTGAGCTTGAGCTGGCAATCCAGGAATTAGTAAAATTTCTAAGAATAAGTTGATAGTTAAAAATGCTAACAGGTAATTTTTGACGATCATGGTCTTTTCCTTGGTAGTGGTTGTGTGGTAGATTAATAAGCATTAAAGAGTAGCTCTCGTAGCTAATAGCTTGAAAGCTTCTTTAAACTCATCCCACCCTTGCAAGCAGTGGAATGAGCGCGTATTTGCATATATTAAGATTTCGGATGATATTCCCTATGATTTTAATCTCTGTATACCGCTTAATATTTTTTGGTTCTTAGAGAAGGAATAGTGTTAAGGATCTCGGCTCAATGCCTATACCAATTCTATACAAAGACGCGCCTTATTAAGACTAGAACTGTAGTCCTCCCAAAGCATCGAGAGAATGGAGTTAGCCTCAATGGTAAATGTATGCAGCTTCACAAAGAAACTGTATTACTTATGATTTCAGTAATGAAACTCACCCTGATAACGATTGATGAGAGATGTTCTTCGCAGAACAACAGTCATTCATCAGGCAGGACGAAGGAATTACATAAACAGTTGCCATTTTGTCAAACTTTTTTATGAATTTATATTAGCTTAGCCAAAGTCAGTAAATCGCAAAGTTTTTCTCAAGGGCGATCGCCAATTAAAATTTCCGTAAATGCTAGTGCCAAATCATACTTTTTTGATTAAGAAAACTTAGTATCCGCTCAATAAGTAGGGGTAGCGACATAACACGAGCGCACGGTGCCGCTTTTGTAAATAAAATCGGAAGCACGTAGAGGCAACGGAATCAGCCGACAAAGTATTCAAAGCCAAAAATTAGGCACCGACTACCGTTTAGCATTTGAAAAAACACACATGAAATATCCGCAAAGCAGCTATCTCTTTTTTGGTTAGAGCGCTGTCTGTGTAAAGACTTTCTGGTTCAATCAATGCCCCCAAGCTAAAGAATTGCTAGGACACGGATTTACGCTTGCATATATGCAAGGTTTGATAGTTGAATTGACTTGGTAGTTTACGAGTTGACGCGTACACGTACAATTGCGTTTACGCTACCTCTTGGAGATGTCTAAAACTCCGATTTTCTGTACCTTAGAGCAGTTTTTTTCACGAGGTTTGACGCAAGCGCTTGAAACGGTATGAGGGGGGACGCACACCCTACTCCCGCCCCGAAGGGGCTTGGTCAGTTTGGCTCTCTCGTATCCACGATTGCTTTGATGTCCGCTAACAGATTAGGCAATCGTTCTTCAATGCGCCGCCGACCTCTGTCCTTAAAGGCATCATTACAACGGATACCACTGGCGAATTCTCGCAAACATTACGGATTGTGCCTCGGTTCCACCCCAATTCTGTTTCTGCTAAACGCTGACCACCTGGTCCTAATACCAGTACAACTCGTGCCATGAACAATCGGCGTTCGCAACCACAAAGAGCCTTGCTGGTTTTGATGAAAACAGATTTGAGGGATTCAGTCAGTTGTATCTGCATTTTCCGCCTCGTATGCGTAATGCGCGCGTTTACTCCTCTATGGGATGATTTTTTTTGTCCAGTTCCCTAACAACCTTCTTCTCACTGCCAATTCCCCACCAAAACGAATGGTGACCAGTAGTAAGGATGATTGTATTCTTGGGAGTTTAACAGAGATAGTTGTGCTCCACGTAATGCTGCAGCTTTGGTCATCCCAGGTTGGGTGAGGCGGTGGTAGAATTCAGAGATAAGTTGGGATGTAGACTTATCCTGTACCGACCATAGAGTTGCCAAAGTACTCCTGGCACCAGAACGCACAGCGACTCCTGCTAATCCTAAAGTTGCTCTATCGTCACCTTTAGCAGTTTGACAAGCACTGAGAACTAACAGTTCAATCGGTTCGCGTTTAATAAAGGTGCGCGTAGCCTTCTGTCCCTGTTCTCTGAGCAATTGATCTATATCTTTGACGTTAATGCGACCATCCCAAGTTACGAGAAAGGTGTCTTCGGCTTTCGAGCTAAACTGACCATGGGTTGCTAGGTGAATCACAGAAAATGATTTGTCCTCAACTCGCTGTTGGAAATTAGGGCGAGTAAAGTTTTGATTCAATAGAACTTTACTTGGGAAAGTTGCGCTCACTTGTTTAATCTCTTGTTCAACACCAGGTAACGCAGAAAAACCTTGACGTGCTTCTGCTAAACCAGCTGCTAATGTTGAGACGCGACATGTCTTGTCTGTACAAAGAGAAGGTGATGCCGAGTCTAAAAGCTGTAAGCCTGGACTGAGAGCAAGATTATACCGCTCTACCAAATACTGCTTGCCATCATGGAGAACTGCCATTGGCAGACTGCGTAAGAAACCATCAAGGACAAATACCAACGTCTTCATTCCCTGACGTTCTAACTCTGCTTTTGCCGGACGCAGCAACCAATCATAGACTTGTTGTGCAGAGGGTAATACTTCGTTTGGTTGGAAAGCAGGGTTTAAAGAAGAGCGCAGTTCCTCAAATACCTTTGAAGCTTTTTCTGCTGAAAGAGCAGTTCCGTAATGTCGCAACGGCTGTCCGGGTAGAGACACAATCACCTCCAAACCTTGGCCCAGAAGGATGGGATAGATTACCGCAGCTTTCTTGTCGATCGCATCAATTGATCTGGATTTATAAGTTATGCACGCTTCTCGAAGGAAGTTTTCTACCTCTGCCAGTTGTAACCCCTCAATCGCTTCTCGAGAACGTTGGAGGTGTTTTTGTCTGGTGGGTTCGGGAAGACTATCTACATTTTGCAACAGCAATTCTACCAACTGACGATAGACAGGTTCGACTTGTTCTCGGAAGGAAAACTGCACGTCTGGATTCACCGTCACTAAGTCCTGACGTAGAGATGCTAGAGAATAAACTGCTTGGTCATAGGCTGTGATCGCACTGTTTATATCCCCTTGTGCTTTAAGAATTCGCCCTTGCTGCCAGTACCAATTTGCCGCAATATCTGCTGCCCGTATGCCTTGAGCCAAAGAGAGTGATTGTTGCGTGAGTGAAAGGGCTTCCTTCCATTGTTGAGTCTGTTCGTACAGATGCCCCAACTCCCCCAAAGCATAAGATTCTGCCCGAGTATCGTTTAATTCCCTTGCCTGTCGTACAGATGTCGCTAATATTTGAGCAATGTCATTAGTTATTTGTCCTTTGTCCGTTTCCCTCTGTTGGCGAGGAGCGAACCCCGAAGGAGTCATTTGTCTTTTGTCAACAACTAAGGACGAATGACTCATGATTGATGACAACTTCATCAAACTTTCTGCAAAATTCACCCGTGCATAGATCGCTGTACGACTGGGAGGAAGGTTTGCCAGCCCCGCTTGTATTTGAGGGAGAAGTGCCAGTGCTGCTGTTGTTTGCTTGGTGTTAACCAAGATACTGAGTTGGTTAAGTTGCGCTTGTTGCTGAGTCTGGGGGTTTGTTGCCGTGTTTGTTGTTTGTTGGTAGAACTTCAATGCCGCATCCCAGTCTGCCATTGCCCTAGCAGTATTCCCCAATCTTAAGAAGGTTTCTCCTATATCTGGTGTTGAATTGAGTTGCTTGGCAATGGCTAAACTCTGAGACAAAACAGCTTGCGACTGCTGCAAATCTCCGACAACTTGTAAAGTCACACCTAGGCTGCGTAAAACTCTTGCTTTGAGGAGGGAGTTAGGTAAGGCTGCCAAGTCTTGATTGACTTGCTCTAAAGTGGTTCGTGCCCGTCGATAAAGTCCTAGAGTTTGCAATGCTTGAGCCGAGTTAATTTGGCTCACAACAATTCCCGTGATATCTTTAAGGGAACGGTAACTCTGTGTTGCTTGTTTCCAAGTTTCCAGTGCGGCTTCCGCATGACCTGTATTGAGTTGGAAACTGCCTTGGGTATTGAGGACTTGAGCGTAAAGCAAAGGATCATGATTTGTTTGCAGCAATTTGAAAACTTGAGCGATCGCACTTCGGGAAGCCTCCCACTGTCCCAAATCTTGATACACTATGGCGAGATAGTTGTAGCTAGTGGCTTGATTGCGACGATCTCTTTTTTGCTCAAATGCCTTTACCGCCTGTTCCCAAACCTGTACTGCTTCTGCAAACCGTCCCGCATCATAAAGTTGCTTACCTTGTTCGAGTAACGTAACAGGATAACTCTCTGTTCGTGATTCGTAATTCGCAATTCTACTTGTTGAGTTTTCAATTTTGAATTTTGAATTGAACTCTGCTGTAGCTGGTACAACTGTTGTTACCAGCAAAAAAGTAAGCAGCACTAAGACTAGCTGTCGTCTTGCCTCCCTCAATTAAAACTTATCTCCCATTTCAGTGGAATTTTTCCAGGTTGATTTCAGCCTATCAGTAGGTGGACCAAAAAAAGGCGTAACTATGTAACAAAATATAAAATATCTGAATTCTGTTTGTAGTTGTGCAGAAAGCGACTTGATATTACTTATCATGAAACCTAGAACCCCACCCCAGTAAAGCTACGCTTTACATCACCTCCCCGCTTGCGGGGAGGGGTAAGGGGTGGGGTTCAGTGTCTGAGGGAATTCTAAGTGATTATCCGGACTTTAGCCATGACATTTTAAAAACGAGAGGAATTAACAATAATGGATAGACGAACCTTACTTAAACTCATTGGATTTGGAGCGCTGGAAACAACGTTTGCCGTCAGTTTCCCATCATTAGTGTCTGCTGCGACTAGACAAGAAGTTCAGTGGGGCTATATCGGAGAAAACGGCTCAGAGAAGTGGGGGAACTTGTCTCCTGAATTTCAACTGTGCAAAACAGGAATTCAGCAATCGCCAATTAATTTGCAAGGAGGAATCGCATCGGAACTGTCACCGATTGAGATAGATTATAAGGAGAGTCCGCTACGCATTTTTAATAACGGTCATACCATTCAAGTGAACTATGAACCAGGAAGCTCAATTAAGCTGGACGGTCAGACCTTTAACCTAGTGCAATTTCACTTCCACGACCCTAGTGAACACACCATTGAGCAAAAACCATTTGACATGGAATTACATCTAGTACACCGCAATGAGGCTGGTGTTCTAGCGGTGATTGGAGTGTTATTGAAGCAGGGACAACACAATGCTGCTCTGCAACCGATCTGGGACGCATTCCCAACTCGCAACGAACCGGAGAAAATCGTGAACACAGTTAAGGTAAATGCAGAGGAACTTTTACCACTCGACCGAAAGGTTTACCGCTACTTTGGCTCTCTGACGACACCACCCTGCTCCCAAGGAGTGAACTGGATTGTGATGCAGCAGCCCGTTGAACTCTCACAAGATCAGATCCAGCGATTCGCCGATTTAATATCCATTGATGCTAGACCTTTACAACCGCTCAACAATCGCTTTGTATTGCGTTCGATGTAAAGACCATAGTATCGCAGAGCGGAATTAAAAATTAAAATTGAACGAAAAAGCAGAAGGGATTCTCAGCGTTGGTGCGAGCGCGACCAACGCCTTTATTGTTTACCGTGCCGCTCCTGTGCTGGGATTGCTGCCTTCTGCCTTCTGAAGCATTTCCCATTACCGTTTTAAACTGGGACAAGTCATCTGATCACTCATTGAACTGCGGCTAATATTGGGCAGATTCGCCACTAATATCACATTGCCTTGCTTGTCCTGGACCCAACCTTTTGCTTCGACGATTGGGGAGTGGGGATAGCTTGGGGTTGAAACCGAAGGAGGGAGTGGGACGTTATTCGCCTCCATGCTGACAACAGCAGGAGAGCGAAAATCAGGCATGACAACCTGCCCGAGAAGCGCTTGTCTGGGATCTTCTGGTATGCCACCTCGTCCGGTAACAACAAAACGAGCGTCGCGATCAGCAGGACAACCTGCGATAATTTGGTCTGCGGGGTCAATTATCGTGAAGGGTAATTGAGTTAATCCCGCAGTTGGGTCAATTTCTGGGATAATGAAGTTGACTGTACCATTAATGCCAAATTGAGAAGTGGCGGTAATGTCGCTGAAATCGGTATTTTTAGGTCGGTATTGTATGCCGTAGATGCCATTGGTGGTGATGTTAATGTTGCCGCCTCTGCCGTTATAGGCATTAGCGGCGATATCGCTATCTTCTCCAGGAACAGCGACGACGAATCCAGTATTAATATTGATATTACCACCATTGCCACCAGCATTAGCAAGTCCAGCAGTGGTTGAGATATTGCTGTGATTGCGCAATAACAAGAAATCTTTTAGATTCAAGAAGATGTTGCCACCATTACCCAATAGGGTTGTGGCGGTAATTTTAGAGCGATCGCTCAACCGCAATTGGTTGCTAGTAATTGCTATGTTGCCTGCATTTGATGTGCCATTTCCACTAGCTGTAGTGGTGATAGAACCGCCATTAGTCAGCTCAATGGAAGCAGCACTGAGATCTATATTTCCTGCGTCGCCCATTGCACCAAAATTAGCACTACTAGAGATCTCACTGCCAATTCCAAGCCTACTTTCCCCATCCAACTGAAGTTTGCCCGAAACATTAATCTTCAAATCGCCTGCATTCCCTTGTCCATAAGTACCGGAATTAATTTGCCCACCATTTCTTAAAGAAACAGAACCCGCACTCAGTTCTATATTCCCACTTTCGCCCTTTGCTTGTGTGTATACTGAACTGAAAACACCACTCGGAAATCTCTGGCTACTTTCCCCATATGCAAA
>CALMVQ010000286.1 GCA_937873135.1 uncultured Scytonema sp.
AATGTACGAAGTTTACTCTTCGCAATCCCACGGCTTTAAGCCGTGGGTCAGTGAAGGCTGATTTTATTTATCTTCAAAAGGTTTTCTATACCATTACTATCTTAAAAAAGTTTACTATACCCTTAAAGGATGATTATTTCACTACCAATATCAACAATTTGTTACGTTTAATCATCAATTCATCCTCATAACCCACGCTAAGGAGAAAATGCAGAGTGAAGGGTCGGCAAACAACCGTCACAATTTTGATGGCTGATGATGATGATGACGACTGTATGTTGGCTCGTGAAGCGTTGATCGAAAGTCGATTGGCAAACGAGTTGCATATTGTTAACGATGGTGAGGAGTTAATGGATTATCTCTATCATCGCGGTCAATATGCCCTGGAAAGTCATTCACCTCGACCAGGGTTGATTTTGCTAGATTTAAATATGCCTAAAAAAGACGGTCGTGAGGCGCTTAAAGAGATTAAAGCCGATCCTCATCTCAGGAAAATTCCGATTGTGGTACTAACAACCTCCAAGGCAGAGGAAGATATTTATCGTTCTTATGATCTGGGTGCAAACTCTTTCATCATCAAGCCAGTGACTTTTGCGGCATTAGTTGAGGTGATGAAGACAATAGGAAAATACTGGTTTGAAATTGTGGAACTGCCGCTATTATAAGCAATGGGAGACAGAAATGGATAACAGCCCCATTAAAGTTCTTCTAGTAGATGATGATGAAGATGACTATATCTTAACTCGTGATTGGTTCAATGAATTTCAGGTTGCCAGTTGCCAATTGGAATGGGTAGGCAATTATCAAGCTGCGAGCAATGCAATTGCAGCTCAAAAACACGATATTTATCTTGTTGATTATCGTTTGGGTGCGCGAAGTGGATTGGAACTCTTGCGCGAAGCAGTTGCCAATGGCTGCTCTTCTCCAATCATTTTACTTACAGGTAAAGGAGATCGGGAAATAGACATTGAAGCAATGAAAGCGGGAGCCGCAGACTATTTGGAAAAAAGTCAGTTAACTGCCCCTTTGTTAGAACGTTCCGTTCGCTACGCCATTGAACGCAAACGAGCAGAACAAAAAATCCGCGAACAAGCAGCACTACTCGATGTTGCAACCGACGCTATTTTTGTACACAATTTTGAGAATATTATTTTATTTTGGAACAAAGCTGCCGAGCGTTTGTACGGTTGGCAGGCAGAAGATGCGATCGGTAAAAAGATATCAGAACTTTGGGATGAAAAAAATAGACCACAATTGCTAGAAGCACTCAAGACTTTAGTACAAAATGGCTCTTGGGAGGCAGAACTGTATCAAAGGACAAAATCAGGCAAAGACATCATCGTTGAAAGCCGTTGGACACTGGTGCGAGATTTTGATAAAAAAGGACAATCAATTCTCATTGTTAACACTGATATTACACATAAAAAAGAATTAGAAGCACAATTTTTACGTGCCCAACGTTTGGAGAGTATTGGGACTTTAGCAAGCGGGATCGCCCACGATCTCAACAACGTTCTTGCACCAATTTTGATGACAGCCCAACTTTTAGAGTCACAACTGCAAGATGCTCGAAGTCAGCGGCTCCTCTCGATATTAATTGCTAATACCAAACGTGGAGCGAATTTAGTCAAGCAAGTGCTGTCTTTTACTCGAGGCATTGAAGGCGATCGCTCTCTGTTGCAATTAAAGCATTTACTGAAAGAAATTCAGCAAGTGGTTCAAGAAACATTTCCCAAATCTATTGAAGTTTCTACCCACCTATCACCAAACCTTCTGATAGTCCGTGGTGACGCTACCCAATTGCATCAGGTATTAATGAATTTATGTGTCAATGGTCGTGATGCAATGCTTGAAGGCGGCACTTTGACAATCTCTGCCGAAAATTTTGTGATCGACGAAAATTATGCCAGGATGAATCTTGAGGCAACTATTGGCCCTTATATTGTGATTACTGTTGCTGATACCGGAGTAGGTATTCCGCCTCAAATATTAGAGCGCATATTTGAGCCATTTTTCACCACTAAAGAACTTGGCAAGGGAACCGGACTTGGACTTTCTACTGTACTTGGCATTATCAAAAGTCATAACGGTTTTATCAACGTATCAAGTCAGGTAGGAAAAGGCAGTGAATTTAAAGTGTTTCTACCTGCACAAGAAGTAACAGATGCTCTCGAAGATCCAGAACAGGAGTTGCCTTTCGGCGAGGGAGAATTAATTTTAGTTGTGGATGATGAAGATTCTATTCGAGATATTACGAAAACATCTTTGGAGAACTATAATTATAAAGCAATAACTGCGAACAATGGTATTGAGGCGCTCGCTCTTTATGCTGAATATCGGGATAAAATAGCTATTGTATTGACTGATATGCTCATGCCGTTTATGGATGGGTTGACAACCATCCGCACATTACAGAAAATTAATCCCGCAGTTAAGATTATCGCCATCAGCGGATTAGCTTCAAGCGATAAGGTTAATGAAGCAACAGACATAGGTGTCAAAGCCTTTTTGCCCAAACCCTTTACAGCAAAGCAATTATTGCAAACCATTAGCGTTGTCAAAAGTTCAAAATAGAATGAGGCTAAGATTCCCGACTTCGTAAGAGTTGTCGGGAATCTTTAATTTGTGAGCAGTCAAAAAAGTAAGTATGATCAACAAAAATTCGGAAATTTTAGCCACCAACGAAGCTTTTTATCGAGCTTTTGAAAAGAAAGATCTCGAGGCAATGGATACCGTATGGTCTCAAGGAACGGGTAGCCTTTGTATTCACCCTGGATGGAAACTACTGAAAGGTTGGAAGGAAATTCGTAACTCCTGGGTGAAGATTTTTCAAAATACTGCTTACATAGAAATTAACACAGATATAATGACTATAGAAGTTCGCGATCATATTGCTTACATTGTACTTGTTGAAAATGTGCTTCAAGTTATAAACGGCAGAAGAATCGAAGCACAATCAATGGCTACAAACGTGTTTGAGCTTCTAGGTGGTAAATGGTACTTAGTTCATCATCATGCTAGCCCGATCGCACAGTAAGTCTAACTCAATTGTTGTAGGTACTAAAAATGGTTTTGACTGCCCAGCAATTAGAAGCAATGATGCCTGACGCTAGTCAGATAATGAGTGATGAGCCAGAAATGGAAAGTTCTTTACATTATATGCAACTTCTGCTGCTCGTCACATGTTTAGAATGGCTGTGGCGAGACAGAAATGATTACTTCATTGGTGCTAACCTGACCATTTACTTTAGTCGTCAACAACTGCGTAATCTTGACTTTCGCGGACCGGATTTTTTCTTAGTTAAACAGACTCAAAAGCGTCCTCGTAACGCTTGGGTAGTTTGGGAAGAAGATGGAAAATACCCAAATTTGATTATCGAATTGCTATCTACTAGCACAGCAGACACAGACCGAAGGTTGAAAAAAAAGGGAGCATCCCAATTTGGAGAAAACACATTATTCGCGAGGCTATCTCGCG
>CALMVQ010000287.1:0-4424 GCA_937873135.1 uncultured Scytonema sp.
TTTAATTATGGGGATTCTCTTTTTACTTTTTACTTTTTACTTTTTACTTTTTAATTACCCATATTTTAAGTTTTAATTGATACATATTATCTTCAGCACAGATGCCCTCTGCCTTTCTTTGTAAAAATAAGAACAGCTACATCACTAACGACTGAATGCCTACTCTTCATCTTCTTCCCAGTCTTGCCAGTATTGTGGGGGTGCATCTCCGCAAATTTCCACAATCTTTGGTTCTTCAACTTTGCTATTTGGGGGATGAATTTCCTCTAATTGCACGTCAAACTCCCACCTGTCACCGAAGTCATAAAGATATGTGATTTTAGCACCAGGCTCTAGAGACAAATCACCAATGTGGACTTTATTTGCAAATGGAGGTATTTCCATGTATGGATGACCAATTTTGATCGTACAACCAAAACGGTCTTTGTAACTAAACTCGTACAGGTGATCGCAGTCAAAGTCAAAAGCGTTAAGAATCGTCTCAGCAAACCAGCTTAATTCTTGTCGAGCTGATATAGCAATGCGTCTCCATGCCCCAGCAACCACAGACACTTTAAAAATATAGATTCCATCTCTAAATTCCAGCTGTGGAATAACTAGGTTATTCTCCCATTCAGGGAAAAAAGTTTGGAAATATGGCTGGAATTCTCCGAAAGTAATATGTAAAAACTCTTTTTCATCTTCATATTCCTCTTCTGCTAATTCCTCATCGCTATTTTCCTCTAATTCTCCGTGAGTTGAAATTGTAAAGAGTAACTTTAACATCGCGCTGCCGAAAGGTACAAGTTGTAAACTAGCAATTTGCCAACCTTTACCCTTTTGAGGTTTTCCTGATTTCAACGATAAGAAACCAAACAAATCTAACAAGGCAATATTATGATAACCAGGGCAATAGTTAAACCCATCTTTGTCTTGCTCCTTAGCACATTTTAAAACTTTATTTGGAATTCGTTGCCAAAACATCAGAATTTGGTATAAGTTCCCCAATCGATTTGGACGTTCTCCTAAAATTTCCTCATTTCCCCAAAGTAACCAACTTTCTAATAAAGTAAAATAACGTTCTGTGAAGTTGAGGCTCAACCAAGATTGGTATATTGCTTCGTTTATCACTAGTAAATGCTTCTTGCCCTCAGTTTTGATTCGGCATATTCCAGAACAACGCAATAACAAATAAAGTCCATTTATGTAGGGATAAGATTTCTGTACGGGGCGTTTGAGTTGAATTTCGATGGGATGGCTGAGTTTGGAATTGATTTGGGCCAGAACTTTAAGAGGAAAAAAATTATTAATGCTACTGACTTCAATCCCGAGCGGTTGCAGAAAATCCACACAGGTTTGAAAGTCCCGTATAATCGTACTAGGTTGATTTTCATCAATAGTTTGTTGGTGCAGGAGTTGTTGTTCTTCTTCTGTGAGAATGGAAAGTCCAGAATTGGAGCGATCGCAAGCTTGTGTAAACAATTCTTCCATAACAAAGACATAAAGAGGCTGTAGGTACAGAGTTTGCCCGAACCCATCTGAATCATTATAAGATCGCTCTATTCATATACCAAGAAATTTTAGCCTGATGAATAGTCTTACTGACTTGCAGATGCTACTTGTCGATTCACCTATCGGTACTATCTTACCTGCCATTACTCAAGTTAATCTTCCCAACTGGTGGTTGGCAGGAGGTGCGGTGAGAAATACAGTTTGGCATTCAATCTTTGGTGACGACTGTAGGTTATTTATCAAAGACTTTGATATTGCATTCTTTGATATAGAAGGGGAACGATCCCAAGAACAAGCAGCCAAGGCAATCCTCATAGAACAATTTCCTAACCATCAATTTGATATCAAAAATCAAGCTAGTTTCGCTCGTTGGCGTGTCGGTCGTAGAACCTACAACAGTACTGAAGATGGGATCACAGATTGGTTACATACTGCGACTGCGGTAGGAGTTAAACTTGATGCACAAGGGCAATGGCAATTTTTTACCCCTTACGGTTTAGATGACCTTTTTGCTGGGATTGTTCGACCGACGCCAGCACATACTTATGACCCAAATGCTGATCACAAAGCTGCTGAGTTTATGCAAAAATGTCCCTGCTTGCGGTTAGTTTAACAAAGTACCCAAAAACAGTTTTTTGATGCTACCACAAATTACCTCTACTCAACTACTTTCTTGCTGATTCAACCATGCTTCTAAATCAGCAACATTTGTAAAATCTACAAATGCCTCTGCTAAATTTTCTATCTGTTCGGCAGACAATTCTCGTACTCTTTCGATCAATGACGTATCTATTTGGCTAAAGCGCTTATTAAGTAGACGATTAATCATCTTAAATGCTTCTTTTTGGACGATATCCTGATAAATTACCGATTCTTTCATAAGATCCTCGCTCAACAATTGACGAATCAAGGTATTCGCTATTACATAGATATGCGAATCGCAGCAGTTGTACTATCCCTCAACGCTACAGTTGTCACCCGTAATCAACGGGACTTTGGGCTAGTAACAAGACTGGTAATTACATGGACATTATAGCCGTCCTCTTTCTCCCTCAAAGGAGAAATTCTGCTAGCATGCCTTCACCTTAACAAAGGCTGTCATCCATTAAGCTGTAATCTACGTCTTTCATTTTACTGAGTAGATATAGTAGATTTCCGATATGCGTGTTCAAATTGTTATTTTGGTTGCAGCAATCTTGGTGGGGTGGGAGAATCATGAGGTACTGGCAGATGCTGATACTGGAACAACTCCATCAGCCGGGTTAAGTAAGCGGCAGACAGAGGACTGTGAATTGGGGCAGACGCGGAAAGACGGGGATACGGGGACGCGGGAGCAGCAATTAAACGGACTCGATGTCAAACCCGCACAGCCTGATTTTGTTTGTGTCGCTCCATTTCAGTCTCAAGCAGATTTGCCAAATATATCTTCTCCACTTCAACACTCAACATTCAAGCTGACGCAGGAAGAACCGGACACGCGATCGCATCAAGATTTTGACACCAAAAGACGGACTCTCGTCGAAAGACTCAAACAGAAAAATGTCCAGATTGTGGAAGTTGCTCAAAAAGTAGTCAAAGATATCCAGATCGTTTTTATCAATGGTAAAGGTAAGTTGGTTGATGATAAAGGTCACCCGATTCAGGGGCGGACTCAGAAAAGTTTTATTATTGGCACTCTCAGACTCAAGTCTGGTCAAGTCTTCCGCGAAGATCTCCTTCAAAAAGACTTGCAACGCCTACAGAGATTAAGGTCATTTGATCGCGTCAACTATTCCCTCGAAGAAGATGCAACTGGCGTTAAAATTACATATTATATTAAAGAGAGTCACACCCCTTCTCCAAACTTTGGCGCTGGTAATAGTGGAGATATTGGGTTATACGGTCAGGTGGGTTATGAAGATGCCAATGTTAGTGGTCTTAACGATCAGTTAGATACAAGTTTTCAGGTCAGTGGTAAAGATTTTCAATTTGATACCCAGTTTAAAAGCCCTTATCGTTACGGAGAACCAAATCGCTTGGGCTACAGTATCAGGGCTTTTCGCAGTCGAGATTTATCGCGGACCTTTAACGATGATATCAGGTTGTCTAACGGTAGTAGAGCGCGGGAGGGAAGGTTTGGCGGATCTGTAGCACTTTTAAAATCTTTTGATGATTGGGATACGGCTTTAGGTATTAATTATACGCGGATTAGCCTCCGCGATGGTGATTATAATGTTGTCCGCAGAGATAGTTTGGGAAGTCCTCTCTCAGTCAGTGGGACTGGTATTGACGATCTGGTTACGGTATCGTTGGGAATTACAAGAGATCAACGCGATCGCCGTGACAATCCAACTAAAGGATCGCTCCTTACCTTAAGTACCGAACAATCTATTCCCATTGGACTGGGTAAAATTCTCAGCAATCGCTTGCGGGCAAATTATATCTTATATGTGCCTGTCACCTGGATAGGTCATGGTCGGTTAACGAAAAATCCGGAAATCCTGGCTTTTAATTTGCAAGCTGGGACAAATATTGGTGACTTTCCACCAGCCAATGCTTTCGATCTTGGAGGAGAAAATACTGTCCGAGGCTACGGAGGTGGTAGAGTCGCCAGTGGACGTAGTTATACTTTAGCTTCTGTCGAATACCGTTTCCCAATTCTTCAAGCAGTAGGAGGAGTGCTTTTTGCTGACTTCGCCTCAGATTTAAGATCTGACAAAACAGTACTAGGGGAACCAGGTGTCCTGCGAAACAAACCTGGAAGTGGTTTTGGCTTAGGAGCTGGATTGCGGGTACACTCACCTTTTGGTCTTCTTCGAGGTGATTTGGCAATAAATGACCAAGGGGAGGTTTCATTTGTACTTACCACTGGTCAAAAGTTTTGATCTAACCAGTAGGAGCAGGTTTTTCCAATCAATTTTAAATAGATACGTTATTCGTTCAAACCTGCCTAA
>CALMVQ010000287.1:4524-6215 GCA_937873135.1 uncultured Scytonema sp.
AACCAGTAGGGGCAGGTTTTTCCAATCAATTTTAAATAGATACGTTATTCGTTCAAACCTGCCTAACCAGTAGGGGCAGGTTTTTCCAATCAATTTTAAATAGATACGTTATTCATTCAAACCTGCCCAACCAGTAGGGGCAGGTTTTTCCAATCAATTTTAAATAGATACGTTATTCGTTCAAACCTACCCCTACAGGAGTTCTAATTTGGATTCCTCACTACTGTACGGGCGGGTTTGGTGAAGATATTGTGTTTGCAAAGATATTCTTTTGATGAAACCCGCCCCTACTCGTTACCCCCTTGAGAAAAACGCATCCGGATGGTTTTAGCCTGCTTTTTGTTACTGGGAACAGCTGTCATTTCATAGTCAATCATGCTGTTTGTAAAGGGGAGACGTAGGTGGAAAGTTCCGTCTGATTTGATTTTGATGGGATGGCCACCAAAGATGACGGTTGAACCTGGTTCTGTGGCTCCGTGGATAATTAACTCAGCATCAGCCACGAACCAGAAATCTTGTTCTGGATGGCTTTCGATCCGAACAATCTCCGAACGAGCTAGGAATAACCAACGATTGCCTTTAGTGACATAGCCAATTTCAACCATATAGTCTCTATCGCTTGTTGGAATGGCTACATAGCGATCAGGTATTGTCTCCTCGCATTCGTACTGCTGTACAAGCTGAGGACTCTGTGAAGTCACCTCAATGTTAGTGACATCATAAATTCTGAGTGTTAATTGCGATCCCCCCTGCTGTCGCAAGGCTTCTTTCTGAAAGTCGGGTATATCCCAAAAGGCATAACCCCATTTGGAAGTGCGGGGTTCGAGGACAATGCTACTCTCAACATTAACATTAAACGACTCAGCAAATCCTTTGTCTGTTGCTGGTGCAGCTTTAGCTGTAACGTTAGGTTGTGTTGCTTTTGCATTGTTGGGAATATCTTTGGTTTCTGTTCGCTTGCCGATGGGTTCTGCTTCATTTGCTACCATATCCAAAACAACTTCGTTAACTGGTTGTTTGGTTGAAGTTGTGACCTTAAATTCAGTTGGTAGCTCTTTCGTAGAATTATTTAATGGTATTGTATTATTTTCTAGTTTAGGATTTGCTCTAATATCAAAAAATCTTAACCAGGACGGTGAAGTTAATCCTACTGACAAAGGTTCATTCAGATCTTCTTGCGTATTTAGTGGTATACTGATATTATTTTTGACCTCTTTGACTTCTGGTTGTACAATTGAGCCAATTTCATCTTTGGGTCGTTCGGTAGATGAAGTTACGATTTTAAATGCTTGCGGTTCCACGGGAGAAATAACTTCGCCTCCATCTCTAAGTTCTGTCCGATCAGGTGTTGGATCTGATCTGTTGTCTAACATTGTTATCAAGAGTGGAGAACTTGTACCTGCTGTGGCTGCACCTGGCGCTGATACATCTACTGTATTCGTGTGTGGTATTTGGGGTGTAGGCACGGAGATGGGATGACGTGGAGAAGAATCGAGCAAATTCTCCTCCTCTCCCTGTCTACTAGCAGTTTGCTCGACATTGTGAACCGAAGAACCCAAGTTTTCTGTCTGTTGTTTTGTATCAAATTCTACATTTGATGATAGAATCTGCTCCCCTGATGCTTGATGGTGAGCCACACTAAGTACAGCGTTGCATTAATTCGTAGCGAATTTATCCATCATCTGTGCGAC
>CALMVQ010000288.1 GCA_937873135.1 uncultured Scytonema sp.
GTCACTGATTTCTAAGAGAAATACAGTGAGGGACTTCTGCTTGAATTAGTTAAAACAATGCGATTGAAAAGTATAAACCTTGCCGCACTGATAGCACTGTTTGCCAGTAGTGCAACATCTTTCACTTCTGAGGAGCCGATGCTATCCTCAATGAGGGTGTTAGCTCAAAGCACAGAAACTAACAAGTTAGAACCAGCGCGTCTGTTGGATTTGTGTCGGGAAGATATCAACAAGAATCAATATCAAGCAGCGTTGCAGTCTTGTCAACTGGCAGCGATGACGGCTCAGAGGATGAGCGATCGCTCCACTCAAGCAAAATCCCTAAACAATTTGGGTTTAGTATATCAAAACACAGGAAACATTCAACAAGCGCTCAGTGATTACCAACAGGCGTTAGCGATCGCTCAAGCAATCAAAGAGCGAGCCTTGGAAAGCAAGGTTTTACTAAATCTGGGTGACGTTGCCAACAAATTAGGAGAGACTGGAAAGGCAAAAGCATTGTTTCAGCAAGCATTGGCGATCGCCCCAAGGCGCTTCATTATCAGCAATCACATCAAGCATACAAGCGATGCCAAAGGCAACGGCTGAAGCCGTATCGCAAAGTTTTGCGAAGCGCCTGAAACCTCGATTTTCCCTAATGCATATTATGGTTAATTTGTAAAGTGTGTAACTCCTAGATAAAACTACTGAATACCCAATATTAAAAAATATAAAACTTCAGTATTTCTCTGGTTTAAAAAATTCTTGCTCAAAAACAATCATAAAGTAATGGCGCTTATCTGGTTGTAAGGATTAACCTTTATATAGAGAGGCGTGGAGGATTCGTCATCGCTCATTTTTTGGGAGTTAACTGTCAAAATATAGCAATTTTAAATATGCCGTGAACAATCTTACATTTTTATGGTGGGCAATACGCCGTAAACCTGGTGTATGTCTCTTACTGTTGGTATTCCCCACTAATATAAAATTTCCCGATCTCAAGTAAGATTGCTATTTTTAATAAAAAAATCTCAACATATTAAAGAAAATGACCAAAATTATTGTGACTGGAGCAGCAGGATTTATTGGTTCTCATCTTGTAGAAGTCTTATTGAAACAAGGTGAAGAAGTTATAGGAATAGATGAATTTAATGATTATTACGAACCCACTTTAAAACGCAAAAATATAGTGCCTTTTCAAAATTATCCTAACTTCAAATTAATTGAGGGGGATATTCAGCTTTTAGACTGGCAGAAACTTTTAGTAGATGTTGAAGTCGTTTACCATCAAGCGGCGCAAGCGGGAGTTAGAGCAAGTTGGGGTAATGGTTTCCGCTCCTACACAGAACGAAATATTAACGCTACTCAAATTTTGCTAGAAGCGGCAAAGGATGCTCAACACTTGAAAAGGTTAGTGTTTGCTTCTACCTCAAGTGTGTATGGTGATGCTGAAACATTACCCACCCACGAACTGATTTGTCCCCAACCAGTTTCTCCTTACGGTATTACTAAGCTAGCAGCAGAAAGACTGTGCAGTCTATATCATAAAAACTTTGGTGTACCTTTTGTTGCATTACGCTATTTTACCGTTTATGGTCCCAGGCAGCGCCCCGATATGGCATTTCATAAGTTTTTTAAATCAGTTTTACAAGATGAAGCGATTCCCATTTACGGTGATGGCAAGCAAACACGAGACTTTACATTTGTAAGTGATGCTGTAACAGCCAATTTAGCAGCCGCAACCATACCAGAAGCCGTAGGCGAAATCTTTAATATTGGTGGAGGCAGCAGGGTTGTTTTAACACAAGTGTTGGAGACGATGGAAGAACTTGTTGGCAAACAAATCAAAAGAAACCATATTGAAAAGGCGATGGGAGATGCCCGTCATACCGCTGCAGATGTTTCCAAAGCACAGAAAATTCTCAGTTATCAACCTCAAGTTTCCCTCTTCGAGGGTTTGACTCAAGAATGGCACTGGGTGAAATCGTTGTACTCCTGAAGCAGTAAGAGTGGTTAGTGCCAACTTATGTTAAACTGAGATGTGTGCAAAAACCTGTAAGATGGCTTCACTCATGCTTGATTGTTCGTTATAAATAAGGGCTTTTTTGAGTTCGATGTAGCAAATTATCAAACAGACGAATTTTAGATAATTTTTTCATTAAACATTTATCCCTGTCAATTAGACTAAGGTCGAAATTTTTTCATTTTCTTCCACCTTGGTATTGAGTTAGGACATTGCACTTCCCGCTCAAAAAGCCCAAAAATAGTAGAGTACATATGTATGATGCCTAAGTCCTAATGGCAATGAAACAAAGTCTTGAAACCAGCAAAGAATGGTAAGTAAATCAACCCGAAAATAGGGGTGTATTGCTATACATCTTTACCTAAGGACTGTGGTTCAAATAAAACAAAAACGCTGTAACGAAGTTGCTGTTCGATAGAGAACTTGTGGGATGATTCAGCATTTTGTGGATGATGAGTGCGATCGCCGCCGAGTTAGAACAAGCGCTGCCAAAGTTTTTTTCCTTGTGCTATTAGAAAAAGCCCGGTTGCATTAATATAGCAACCGGGCTTCAGAATTAAGCTAACCTACTCAGAATTCAATCATCCTAGTTATTTTGCTGTGTTCTTTCAGATAATTAGTTAGCAGCTTGTAAGTTAACTTTGACGACTTTGTTCTTTTCTTCTTTAGTCTTGGGTAGTGTCAAATTCAAAATGCCATCTTTGTAATCTGCGGTTACATCGGTATTTTGAATCTTGGCTGGTAGAGAAAATACGCGCTGGAATTTCCCATATTGGAATTCACTACGAATAACACCCTTCTCTTCAGTTTTGGTTTCTGACTTACGTTCACCACTAATAGAAACGGTGTCTTCTGTAACTTGGATATCCAAGTCTTTTGCTTCTATTCCAGGCATTTCTAGCTTCAGATGGATAGCATCTTCTGTTTCTTTAATTTCAGCCGGCACTCCTCGTGTTGTAGCCTTTTCAAATAATGAAGATGGCATTATAGCTGAATCAAACAAACGGTTGAGTTGACGTTGTTGTAATTTTAATTCTTGCCAGGGGTTGTAACGAACTAATACCATAGTTTTTTCTCTCGGATTTAAGATTTTGATTTGTTTTGTTTGCCTCATGTCCTTATCTTATTGAAAACTCTATTAGCTTTTTATTCGGTTTTAACTACTTAAATAACAGTGGTTACCGAACTCAAATAGAAATAGCTGAAAGTGCGGTTATCTGAAATATTTTAGTTCGGTAAACCCAACTAATACTAATATCTAATTCACAATATATAGCAATCTGCCGCAGATTTATGAAGTTTAAGCTATGTGGGCAGCCCAAAAGTACTCGACAGAGACTTGGGTTATGAGCAACAAGATACCCGACTTCTTTAAGAAGTCGGGTATCTTAATATGGATGACTTTCACGTCGCTAGATGGGATTGCTAAAGAAAATGCTTACTTACCACTTGTCACTAGATGCTTTAAAGTTTGAGGTAGGTTGGTAACTTCATGGAGTAAATCTTGAGGACTAAAGCCAAAAATTGTCAAGATGACAACAATGACAAAAATAGCAACTGCTGTGCTAATAGCTGTCTTTAACAAACTTAGCAAAGCCCTAAAGACTATCAAGGCGACAACTATTGCAGCAATCAGAATAAGGAAATTAGTTGGCATAGTTTTGCCTGGGTGATTTTTAACTATAGAAGATATATAATATAGCAGTCTGAAAATAATTTTAGGATTTCCGTACTGATAAAAATCATCAAATAGCAGGTTAAAATTTTCATTGTGCTATATAAGTAGGCAGTTTGCCAAAAGTATCTCATATCTGAGACTTTGTTTGCTTTTTTACTGCCCACTTTACGCGAGCTAACAGTTATTAGCCGTTAACTTCTTTATAGTAAAGTAATCTTTGATATCCTCCTGAGAGTCAATAAATGTGGCATCAAGCCTTTTACCATGTATGTCTAGTACAACAAGGCAAAAGTAAAAAGTAAAAAGTAAAAAGAAAGAACACTTATTTTATAAGCTTTTTACCTATTTCAGATGGGTGGGTTATTTCCGCCGCTCTGTACTAGTATAAGTGATCCAGGAATACTGAGTGACGCATACATTGCTGAATGAGGAGATACTTCGTCAGCCAGAGCAGAGGTACCTGCAACGATATATACTGTCCCAGTATATGAAGCTAAATGACCTTTTTCATACAATCCTGATTCGGACTCTCGTTCACTTCCTCCATCTTTTTTCATTTGATTGCTAAAGGAGTCTGAGTTTCCATAATGTCCGTCAATTAGGTATGAGCGCTCGTAAGAGTGGCTGTGACCGCCCAGTACAATGTCTACGCCTGCCTCTTCTAAAATGGGAAGGGCATGTTCTCTCATTTCAATAAGTCCAATCTCAATATCAGAATCGTGAGATCCCTTTGTGTAAGGAGGGTGATGCCAAAAAGCAATCTTCGAATCCTTCGTAGACGAGATGACATCTTGTGCTAAGGGACGGAGACAAAATAAAATGCAGAACCTTTATCAACTAGATGTGTACCCAAAAGTACAGTTAGAGGCGGTTGCAGCCCAAAAGGCTGCAACCAAGGTTCTGCATTTTATTCCAGTCAGAATGCTAAACAAGTTAACATTTCCCCTTTTGGAGTGCGATCGCCTTAAACTTAAGCACTCTTCAGCAAATCATTATTTTGCTAGTATTAAGGCAACGTTTTTCAATAACCAATTAGGTGTAAAGACGACATAGCCGCGAAAATCAAAGAGGCAGGTCATTTAGATTTTTATGCACACAATTAACAAAAAGTCAATAAAAAAATTATGGGCAGGTGCGATTGCCCAACCAGCACAAGAATTCCCTCCCTCCCAACTGCCCATCCTCTCCGGCAAAATACCTGACGGCATACGCGGCACACTTTACCGCAATGGTCCGGCAAGGCTGGAGCGAGGTGGCAGGCATATGGGACACTGGTTTGATGGAGATGGCGCAATTCTTGCCGTCCATTTTACCAATGCAGGGGCAACGGCAGTTTACCGTTACGTCCAAAGTGAAGGATACAAAGAAGAAGCTGAAGTAGGAAAACTGCTATATGGAAACTATGGCATGACTGCGCCAGGGCCGTTTTGGAATCAATGGCTCAAACCAATTAAAAACGCTGCCAATACGTCAGTACTCGCATTACCAGACAAATTACTAGCACTTTGGGAAGGCGGCAACCCCCACGCTTTGGACTTACAGACGCTCAAAACTTTAGGGAAAGATGATTTAGACGCGTTAAGTGGCGAATTGCCTTACTCTGCTCATCCTAAAATCGATCCTAAAACAGGTGAGATTTTTAACTTTGGCATTTCTCCAGGACTAAATGGTAAACTAAATATTTACAAGAGCAATTCCACAGGGAAAATCCTGCAAAAGACATCATTTGAACTTGATGGAATCCCTTTAGTGCATGATTTTGTCTTGGCTGGGCAATACTTAATATTTTTCATTCCTCCCGTGCGCGTCAATCCTCTACCAGTGTTAGCTGGATTTAGCTGCTACAGTGATGCGTTGGAATGGAAACCGCAAATTGGTACTCAATTTCTGGTTTTTGATCGAGAAAATTTATCACTTGTCAGTCGCGGTGAAACCGAACCTTGGTATCAGTGGCATTTCGGCAATGGTTATGTGGATGAGAGTGGATTGGCGATCGCTGATGTTGTCCGTTATGAAGACTTTCAAACCAACCAATATTTGAAAGAATTCGCCACAGGTGACACCCACACCCAGGTTGTAAGTACCTTGTGGGAAGTGCATCTTGATCCAATTCAGGGCAAAGTCAAGGCAACTCAAGAAATTATGGATCTCCATTGCGAATTCCCCATTGTACCCCCTCAAGATCGGGGACAAGGCGATCGCCAAACTTATGTTTCAGTGTATCCTCAAGGCAAGGATAACTGCAATGATTTCTTTACGGCGATCGCACGCTTCAATCACAAAACTGACACCTTGACAATTGCTGATTGTGGCGATCTCTATCCTTCTGAACCCATCTACATCCCAGATCCCGAAAGGATTGCCAGTGGTTGGGTGATTACGGTTGTGTACGATGGCAATGCCGATGGTAGTGAAGTTTGGGTATTTGATAGCGATCGCCTAGATGAGGAACCTGTGTGTAAACTAGGATTACCCAGTGTGATTCCTCACAGCTTCCACGGCACTTGGAAACCAGCTAAAAAAAGTAAAAAGTAAAAAGTAAAAAGTAAAAAGTAAAAAGTAAAAAGAGAATCCCCCATAAATAAATGCGCGTTCTATTTAATTTGGACGCCTTGAATATGAGCGCTATGCGTCTTGAAACAAATCTTTATTTTCTTTTCCATGACGTGTGTTGGGGGCTTCACACCGATTTTATTCATCTTCCTTTTTACTTTTTACTTTTTACTTTTTACTTTTTCAATTGTATTCGATGAGCAACAAGCGAGGATCGTGCAATGGATAAACTAGCTAAATATCGTGAGATTGTGCGGAAAATAATATCTGAGTACGCCACGCATAAACCTTATCATGGTCAAATTGATGTGGGGGAATTTATAGACTCGGAACGCGATCGCTACCAAGTCGTACATCTTGGTTGGGATGGAGTTCGCCGCGTGCATGGTTGTCCGGTACATATCGACATTATTGGTGATAAAGTTTGGATTCAGTACGATGGCAGTTCCTATCCAGTAGCGGAAGCACTCTTAGAAGCAGGTATTCCGCATGAAGACATTGTGCTGGGTTTTCATCCTCAGGAATTACGTCACCATACAGGCTTTGCTATATCTTAAAATTAGACCAGTTACATTAAGTGAGTCCTTAGTACAGCGTTGCATTAATTCGTAGCGAATTGACAGAGGAAAACTTTTGAC
>CALMVQ010000289.1 GCA_937873135.1 uncultured Scytonema sp.
CTCCCCCAACCAAGAGCGAACGAGAGAGTGATTGTGCCAGTTGCGTAAGTCCTGGTTTTGTCTCCCGTTCTATAAGCAAACAGTCAAATTCATTTTGAAACCTTTTGATATAATTATTGGGAATTTATGACAGGACTTATGAAATTCCTGAATGATGCTGATATCACCGAAGCTTGTTCCTTCTTGCTTGTTAGGAGCTTTGTTTTTGCCAGCCTGATCTGGGAACTTGTCAATCCACTCCAATATTTCTGCCGTGTTCGGGAATGTAGTAGGTTTCCAGGGGGCAACGCCTGTGAATGCTCCTTTAACTTGTTCAACAAAACGTATGGCTGTTTTCCTTCGCATTGTGCCGTCGCCGTTCTGAGCAATGTGGTTGCCTGTTTCAAGTATCGTTGCCATAGGCAACAAAAAAGTACAGCCAGATTGAGTATAGGTCTGAAAATCTTGGAGGATCGATGCTCTATGCTGATTATAGTTGGGAACGTTGAGTATTTCAAGGAATATGCTGGTATCTATCAGGCAGATACTATTCATTGCCGTACTCCTGCAAACGAGACAGCCATTCCATAGCTTGCTGTTTTCTATCTTCAGGTGTGTGCGGCGACTTAACAAACCGATCCACTACCCCAGCAGTCACCAGTTGACCAAGCGGCCCCTGAGATATTAGACTTGGGAAATCGGACATCTCCCCAAGCTGTACAAGGCGGCTATCTCCTGACTCTGGATTGCGGAAACAAAACACTACATCACCGAGGGCAGCATCGGGCAAAGCATCCATTAGAGCTGGGTTGTGGGTAGAAAGCAGCACCCGCAATTTACGCCGCTCGGCAATATCCCGGATGCTGGCGAGTAGATGCTTGGCGCGGTTGGGATGAACGCCGTTGTCAATTTCCTCAATGACTACCAGACTACCAACGGTTGCCGATAGCATAGCCGCCGCGATCGCTAACACCCGCAAGGTGCCATCGGATAACAATGCCGCCTCACAATAGCGACGGGTATTGCCAAAGGTTTCTGCTAGCTGCACCATCACTTCATCCCTTGGGCCGAAAAGAAAATCTAGCCCATCTATAGCCTGTTCTGGTAGACTCTGGATAAAGTTCAAAATTGCCTGTTGATTTTCGGCTTGGTTCTCCCACAAGCGAAACAGAACGCTGGAAAGATTAGTACCATCTTCTTGTAATCGCTTATCAGACTTGAAGCTGTACTCGCGCATTTTGGCGGGGACGGGATCTAGAAACAGGATGTTCTTTAAGACTCGTTGATATTCGCGGACGTTTTCTGGAATACTCTTTTGAGATTTGGGGTACTTTGCATCAAAACGGGCAGGGGTGTCTAATTGTACGAATATGGCCATTTGATCGCTGCACGTTACTCGTGGCTTGTTCCTCCCCTTTTTAAAGTTGTTATATGCCACACCAACATCAGTCCCTACTCCTTGAGAAGGCTGATCTAGGTCATATAGCCGGACAAGACTAGTCGATCCAACGATTCGCTCACTACTGATGTGCAGTTCTCCGTCACGCACATTCAGGGTTATATCAAGTTGGTTCCACTCTGTTAAATCCAAACGGCAACCGAGGGTAAAACTTGACTCTCCCCGATGGCACAAATCTTGTACTCGACCGCGTACAACGCGCTCTGCACTATTCACCGCATATTGAATGCTGGAGAGTTTTTGTCCTTGTGCCAGCCATGACAGAAAGCGCAAACCTTCAAGGGCATTACTTTTTCCGGCGGCATTGGCTCCTATTAGCACAGTCAGCGATCCAAGCGGCAATCGGCTTGTACTGTAACTTTTGAAGTTGGCAAGGGTAAATTCGGTTAGCATGGAGTTCCTATCATAATTTTTCTCGAAATGCACTATTAATGTTTGTCTGGGCGATGGGGGCGATACCGCCGTGGCATAAAGGCATTGCCGCTTCAACGTTGAGGACAGGTAGCAGGAGTAGAAACACTAGCAGTGGTGTTGGATGCAGAGGACACAAGTATGACTTCGCCTTTATTGTTGAACACCCAACCAGTTGCGGGGACAATTGCCACAGACGCAGGTTTTGAGGGTTTGCCTGCGGGTTTCTTGGAGATATGCTGTGTCGTCACAGGCAATCGAGTATCTGACCACACTACGTCACTACTGAGGAGTTCGTCAGGGCTGGGTGGTAAGCCACCGCGTCCGGTGATAATGAATCTACTCTCGTTTTTCGCACGAGTTGGACTACAGGTATTATTCATTAGCTTTGAAGAGATATCAACTACAGATATGGGCGGTGTCTGTAACACTATGTCTTGATTTAAAAGGAACCCAAAGCCAAAAACCCCTAGTGCGGTGATGTTAATACTACCTCCCCTCCCTCTGAAAGCATTGGCGGTGATTTCGTTATTTTGACCAGCAGCGCTAACGATGAAGCCCGACGGGGCATTGATGGTGATGTTACCAGCATTGCCGCCATTGCCGCCGATACCAGTGGTACCTGTAAAGGCAGAGATCAGGCCTGAAGGGGCATTGATGGTGATTCTATTATCAGCATCAGCATTACCTGTAGAGGTAGAGATTTGACTGCCACGACGCAAGAGTAACAAATCTCGTGGCTGTAAATTAATACTGCCACCATCTCCAGACCTTGCTTGTCCTAAAATTTTACCTTGGTTATCTAAAAAAATAGAGCCAGCTCGCACATTAATATCACCAGCTTTAGCTGATTGTGTGCTATCCGAAGAAACTGAAATACTAGAGTGATTGCTCACCATTAAGGCTCCATTAACACGCAGATTTAAGTCTCCACCATTTCCACTGCCATTCGTACTGCTCCTGATATTGCTATCGTTGTCAAGTTCCAAGGAATTAGCACTTAGGTTAAATTGACCAGCCTTTCCTTGGGCATTTGTACCGACATCAATTATCCCTCTATTTTTAAGCTGCACAATGTCAGCATTGATAGTGATTTCTCCTGCATTACCAGAACCTCGAGTAATGCTGCCCACAGTGCTTTGTTTGTCCGTAATATTTGTATCGTTTTCTACTAAAATAGATTTAGCATTGATGTCAATACGTCCAGCATTGCCTCTACTGTTAAGCTGTGTACTAGTGCCAATGTTACTGCTATTCCTCAGTATCAGAGAGTTGGCAGCAATATTGAATTTTCCTGAATTTCCACTGCCACCCGTTTCGCTACTGATACTACTGTTTTGGAATTCAATAGTATTGGCAGTAATGTCCCAGTTTCCGGCATTGCCTCTATTGTTAATAAAGTTATTATTATTTCTGTCAATTCCGGTATCATTACCTAGCCCGCTATTTTCAAGTTTGAGAGAGCCAGTCTTGATGACAATTGACCCTGCATTGCCCTCTCCTAATGTACCGCTATTCAAACCACTATTCTGAATCAGGATACTATCACTGCCATTGATGGTAATGTTTCCGGCATTACCTTTACTTGTGATATTACCATAGGCAGTACTATCTATTCCAGCATTATCTTGCAATAGAACTGATTTGGCACTAACAGTAACATTACCTGCATTCCCATTGCCAGTAGTTATGCTTTGCAGCGCACCATTTTGTAAAAACTCAACTTTTGATTTTGCTGTCAGCGTGAGATTTCCTGCATTGCCACTTCCATCCGTCTGGCTGCTGATCGTACCGCCGTTTTTTGCAGAAAGCGAATTGACGTTAATATTGATGTCTGCGCTATTGCCATTACCACTAGTTGTGCTACTTATGCTGGCCTCTTCAAGAAACAGATAGCCAGCATTGATAGAGATTAACCCCCCATTCCCATCACCATTAGTGTTGCTTTTGATACCACCACTTTGAATTGATACATCAGGAGCATTGATGGTGATGGGAGCCGCTGCTCGCGATACGGTGTTGTTGCTACTGATCAACAAATTTTTTAGAGAGAAAGAACCTGTTGCCTTTGCCGTGAATGTTCCTCCCCCAATGTCAATTTCGCCACCGTTGATGCTCACACTCCCATTGCTTTCCCCAACTTTATCTGCAAGCAGTAGCACATTGCCGTTTGATACGATATTGGGGTTTGTTAGGTGAATATTTTTAGCAGTGATGGTAATAGGAGCAGCGAAAGTTTCGTTGCTATTCATAATTCCAAAGTTTTCTAGCGAGACAGAACTCGGTGCCGTTGCCATAAATGCTCCTCCCCTAGTCTCAACTGAACCACGGCTAAGGCTCACATTCCCACTGCTTTTCCCGACACCTGCTTGTAGCACAACGTTGAGGGGAGCATTGTTTGCTGTGAACTCAAAGTTTTGCAGGGTAATATCGTTAGCAGCTTGCAAAGTTAAGGTGACAGGGCTTGTATTTTTTGTGCGAATGCTCAACACATATGGAGGTGCGGTGATATTTCCTAACTGATTGCCCGTATTACTTGTGGCAATTGTGACATTTGTTCCGGCATTCAGTTGGTTTGTAATATCTGAAATATTCACAACTGCATCGTCACCACCAGCAGTAAAAATGTTCGGATTGCCATCACTAAACGAACCAGTAGATGTTGCAGAGTCAAGAGTAACATTGCGCGGGTCGAGAAGCCAAGTGCCACTCTGACCGTTGGTTGCACTGGCATCGGTGCGAATGCCAGCGACATCAAGGAAATGACCTCCTGAGGTTTCAATTAAGCCGCCGTTCCCTGCAACTCTTCCACCCCGCACACTTAAACTACCATAAGCACGAGTTGATTGAGTGGAAAAAACGGTAATTTGTCCACCATTGCCTTTATTAAGGGCATCTGCGTTGATAAATGCCTTGGGACTAATATAGGTTGCACTGGCCAGAGGTAGTGTTCGGACTTGGTAGTCGCCTCCCACGAACACCTCACCACCACCTGCATCTCCCGAAACGTTGACAATAGAGTTATCCAACAACCCCACGCGATCGCCCAATATCAGGACTTTACCTCCAGTTTTACCGGGTGTAGGATTGGAAGCATTAATTTTCCCAGAGACAATCGCACTTCCAACATCGTTACTATTGAAAAGAATATCTTTTGATTGGTCTGACCAACTTAGTATTTCTCCTGTTTCCCCCAATGAAGCCTCACCTTGGTGAACAGCTGCTACTGTCACTTGCCCACCTGCTGCAGATAATTGCCCATTGTTGGTGACATTAGTGCCAATCAAGTTCAAGTTTTGTCCCTCTGTGACAGCAAGATTACCTGTATTGGCGATCGTACCTGTTTGATTGTGATTAAGTTGTAAGCCAATGGGGACGCTAATTGTTAGTAAAGCTGACGATTGATTGGGGTTGGTACCAAAGACACTGCCATCAGCAAACTTCAAACTATTTGCTGTCGTGCCTGTGAAGGAACCACCAATCTTGAGTGTCGCGTTGCGACCAAATATAATGCCGTTAGAATTGAGCAGAAATAGGTTCGCTTTACCGTTAGCCTGAATCAATCCATCAATATTAGAAATTGATGAACCTGTGACTCGACTAATAATGTTTTGAATATCTAGAGCATTGTTAAAAAAAGCAGTGCCGCCAGTAGGAACAGAAAACTCTCGAAAGCTGTGAAACAAGTTTCGCCCTGCTTGTGTTCCTCCTTCTATAGTTCTAATATTGCTATGTGTTGTCACACGAGAATTGTTGTGCAAAGTTGCATCCGGAGTGATTTGGGCGATAGCACAATTTACCGATGAGAAGGTTGCTACACCGCAGGTAATTCCTAATAACCAGTCAAAACGAGTACTTCTCAGATCGGACATTGCACCCCCAGTGCTCTATGGCAATTGCTATATCAGCAAAATTCAGTAAATCACAACTTCAGTACCAGCTATGTAAATTTTAAATTAAGCCAACACCGTAATTGATAAAATCGTGATGTTGTCGCTCGTATTGAGAGTGTGTTTATGCTTTGTGGCTTGTCGTAAACCGAAGCGCTTCTGCAAAAAATGCTCTCACTGCGAAAAATGAAGATGAGGGTATGGCCAGATTTGGAGATATAGCAGTCGCCAAGGCTGTGAGGACAAGTTGATTGTAGACATGTGTAACAGCACTGCTCAATTCTCCGCCTCCTTTACGTTTAAGACTAGAAGCTTAATCTCAAAAAGACTCCGACGCATCTTTGCCCAAGAAGTATAAGTCTGGGCTTTTGTACGGTCTAGGGAGTTTAACTTTGCAAGGTAGGATTCAGTATCACTGTCTCCATTCACGTAGCGTATCTGATAAATTTGGAACTGCTGCACGGATCTGATCGCCAAGATTTGAGAAGTTTGGAATTCAGTTCTAGCTTCATCAAATTTGGTGAGAGCAACAGCTACCTTATCCCGAACGGCGTCTGCCAGCTTTGCTCTTTCGCGCTGAAGTTCTGCAACTTTTATTTGCAAGTCTCCAATTTGTACCGCTCGCGATTGTGCATCGGAGTTTCCTCCTTGAGTCCCTTCAAACAAAGGAATTCCTACGACGCTCAGTAAGTCATTGACTATACCAATATTTCCTGTAAAAAGCTGAGCAATCCTATCAAAAAATCCAGCCCTGCGCTTTCCACCTGCGTCATTAGATGGCGTAGGACCAAGTAAATAGCGAAGTGCGGGACTCAAGATAGATAACTGAATGCTCTTTTGATTACGAGCTTTAGCTTCATCAATTTTCTGATTAGCTTCCTCTACCCGAGAGTCGATTTCCTTAAGTAAGGGTGACTGTGCTACAGCCTTTTGCTGTAACTCTTGTAAACAAACGGCGCTAGTCTCCAGGCACGGCAACGCACCTTTCATAATCCGCCACATATCATCATCGAACTGCTTTTTGATTAGGCTATCAATGTCAGGTTTGCTGAATGGGTTTTGTGGAGTCTTAGGAAGGACACTATCAGATTCCTGCTCAGCCTGCTCTGGATCTTGCTCTTCGTCATTACCTGAGGGAGATTGCTCGGGATGTTCAGTTGGCTTACGCCCTGTATCAGGCTTCTGGTTACTGTTTTGGATTGGTGGTGTTGGTGATCCTATCTTGGTTTTAGCGAACCTCACTTTGTGAGTAGCTAGCGTTAACACCACTTGAGGCTGATGTATTAGGAGTGGGGCTAATAATAATTGTAGCGGCATAATGCAAAAAATATATTACAGTGCATCTATCTATAGATAGATAAACATTAAGAGTTTGTACCTTCTAAAATGTACTTTGATAAGTCAAGATCGCTCCCTTTGCGATGACGGTGGCGCTCCCTTGTGTGATTTTTGCACCATTTTCTGACAGCCGATTGCCAGTTTTTAAAAATTGCAATCGGCTGTATTTTTTCTGTGTTCATGAGCTTCCTTTACTTAAATTTTCATTATTAAAAATCGTACTTTGCCAATCAAAAACTGTATACCGTGCCAGCACTGACCTCAGCCTAAATTCAATCTAACTTGAGTAAATTGTGCCGTACTATGGCTTCCAGTAAATTTGTAGCCGACGGGGAGTATGTTCGATTTTAAGATTAACCGTAAGAGTACTGAGTTTACACTTAAGTATTAGTCTGTAATATTATGTCCGTCAAATCACCCATAAAAAAGAACCCCACCCCTAACCCCTCCCCGCAAGCGGGGAGGGGAGACAAAGCACAGCGAGGAGCGGGATGGGGTTCTCCGGTATTAAGGTTAATTTTCCGGACATAATAGGAGTTTATGTGCGCTTGAAGACTGATTTTTCCTGGAGAAACCCACTCCGGTAAAGCTGTGCTTCTGCTCCAAACGGTTTGTGTTTCGGGGATTAAGAGGTAGGGTACTGAGATTATGAGAATGACAAGTGATTATTCAGATTTAATATAATTTACCTGACTTTATATGAAGTAGCATGTTTCAGAATATCTGAATGCTAAGTAATATTACATATAGTAAAAACCGTAGAGAAGACAGAGGAAATATAGTAAAGAATTCTAAAGAAGAGCAATTTTGATCTAACTGAAATTCCAAAATCGCTCTGATAAAAACTTTATGTGGCTGGGATCGCTAAACGTAATTAAAAATGAAAAAATCCCGCATTGCAGGTTGTCTTGCAATTCTGTTTAGAGTGGCTTTATTTTTTTGCTCCGTGTGCTATTAGAACTTTTATTCTTCGTCCTCTTCATCCGCCCATGTAATCTTTAAGACTTTCAAAGCCACTTCTAAACGCTCTTTATCAGCTGGAGCAACCATATCTTTTGAGGTTAATGCCGTCTCAATGAAATTAGCAGATACGGTTGCGGCTTTATATAGCGCGTCTAGAGCTTCGTCATAAGATTTTGAATCTAACATCACCGTCTCCGCAATTTTTGAATAAATTTATTTAACAAACTAGAACCAACGAGTAGGGGCGCTCCTGCTGTTCGCCCCTACTTCAAAAAGACAAGAAAGTTCAATACCATACATTAATGATATAGGAAAAGCAACGCATCGTAAAATCTTCAAATATGTAAACAAATTGTTTTATATCTAGATTAAGATGTATAGAAAGAAACTCACTGCCTACAAAATCGCCTCGGGGTATTGGAGAGGTGAGGAGGGAGCAAAATAGCGATCGCCTAACTGGTAGAGCGCAGTACAGATAACCAGACAGCTATATATGTATTCTTCTCTGCTGTTTCCCTGTACTAGAAACACTTTTTGCAAATATAGGCGATGTATTAGTACTATCAAGTTCGGTTGAACACTCATGCGGAAAGTTTGTAGTTGCGCTGTCTTCGCTCTTAACTGTTAAGAGCGAAGACAGCGCAACTACGAGCCTATTTTTTATTTATAAGTAATTAGGCGAACGTGATATAACTCAAAGTGATTGACGCTTTGACAGCCAACATTAGTAACCTTGCCGAACAAGCTGCACAATCATCAAGTTTTCTTCGCTACACGCATTTGGGGATATCTTTTAATTCAGTCTGACAACGGGAGGCAGGGGACATGAGCGGTGAGAATGATAGGTGATTGTGGAAACTTGATATTACAGGCATTTTTGCTTTATGTGTGCAATAAATCCTGTTCACCTTTTCAGTTCGTAATAAAGCGTCTAAATAAACTTGCTCAAACAAAACACGTTGGGCATGGCTGCCACCTATTTCATGTAAATGGGGCAAAACAGGTTTTAGGAGAGCGATCGCTGTCAACCAGTCACCTTTAGCGTGAGCAATCATCCCTCTCGCTGCGGGAATTGCCACAAGTGACCATTTCCAACGAAGGAAGGGGTTGACAGTTTCACTATGTTTGTGCATGCTCAACTGCATCTGTTGCAGCCAATCGCTGCGTCCCCCTTTAGCTAAGGCGTAGAGGTAATGCAAATCTTGAAAGGCTAGTGCGTGTTCTTCCAGACGAGGGAGAAGATGAGAACTCAACTCAAGCCAACGGTTGCCGACATCATACCCTTGCAATTCCAGGCGTAATAACAGTGCGATGGCACCTACTTGATCTTTGGGAGATTCCTTTTGGGCACGACCCCAAACGCGGGTATCATAAAGCGTCAACACCTTTTGTTCATCGTCTCTTTCCAGGTAATACAGTGCGACGTGCCACCAATTGTGCGTGTACAGCATGGAGTTACAGTTTTCCCAGGCATCAGCAAGACTCTCCATCCAAGCAATACCCTCATTTACTCGTTTCTGAGTTTCCATGACATGAGCCACAGCATGATGTGCCCACGGATCGGAGCGATTCATTTCAGTTGCCATACGACCAACTGCTTCTGCTTGTTTGAGCCGACGGCACTGTTCTAAACCAAATGCTACCATGCCATACAGGTAATGATTTTCTCGATTGGCAGGTAGAACTTTTTCGGCAATTTTCAGCAATTTCTCTTTTTCACCTAAGTAAAAGTAGTGATACTGTCCCTGTTGAACGGAAATTAGATCACGCGGAAAGTTTTGGCCGATTTCTTCGTGTAGTGCGATCGCTCTGTCAATCTCGCCCTTTGCCCAAGCGGCGATTCCCTGAACATACAACTGCTCTCGCTGGGTGATTTTTCCTAAATGCTGTTGCGCTACTTGTAAGTGAGGCGTGGCTTTTTTCCAATCTGTCGCGTTTTCCTGCGAGAGGAAATGGGCAGCAGCATAAGCATGAAGCATTGCACAGGTTGGATCTGCCGCAATCCCTTCTTGAATGACACTCAGGGCATCTTTACCGTAACCGAGGGCAAGCTCTGTAAAGCGGTTGATGGCGGCGATCGCCTCACTTGAGTCTGTTGTTACTTCCAGTCCAAGATCGTCTTCTAGCATTGTGAATTCCCGGTATCACTATTGATTGCGGTTAGCAGTTCAGGTCAAATTAACCTAGTAACTTTTCAAGTCTAACCCTTAATTACACTAAATCAATAGATTAACCGTATTTTATTTCTGGAGTATGTCATATTGATTGATTCGTCCTTAAGCTCTACTGTGTACACACAAGGTGGATTCCTTTTCAGACCCCGGTATTACCCCCATCGGCCAACCGCTGTTTGAGTGATCGGATCGCTGCACGTTCAAGGTTCACAGAAAGTTTACACAACGAGGAAGCATTGAATCTACACCACATCAACCCTATAAGCAAGGATTGATTTTAATATACAGATCAATGATAGGCATCGGGCAATTCATATTCTACAAATCGTAAGGGAGCATACTGATAGGCAATAATAGTCATTAACATAGTTAATGTACCGAAGACAATAAACATCAGACCAATGCCTCGACCAGGACCGGTGCCGATGAGTTGTCCTATGGTTCCGGCCAAAGGACCATTGACGATCATTAAAGGTTCAAATATTTTGTCAGCTAGGGGACCAGCAACAAGATAAGCTATGGGTAAACAGGAGGCACAGATAGCACTATTAAAAGAGAAAACTCTTCCCTGTATTTCTGGAGCAACTTTCTTTTGAAAAATCACTTGAGATGAACTGTTAATAAAAGGGAGTCCAAGAAAATATAGAAAAGCAGCTACGGTAAACAGGAAAATAGAGCGATAAAGCCCTGCAACTACCATAGAGAATCCGTTGAGTAGCATAAAGCAGAATAGTATATTGATATAGTTTTTTCGTCCTCTTCCCCAAGTAATCATCAGGAGACTACCTGTTAGCATACCCACACCGCCAACGAACAAGATCGTGCCAAGTTGGGCTGGGGAAGCGAAGGAGAGTATTAGGGGATAGACGAGTACCTCAATAATTCCAACAAGGAAATTGCTAGCAGCAAAAAAAAATAAGAGCGCTAGTAGTCCAGAACGAGCGCTCAGATAATGGAAACTGTAAAGGGCTTGTGTGAGTAATGAGCTTTTATTGGTTTCCTGGCTTTGTGTTACTTTTTGGGAGGGAAACCGAACCAAGAGTAGGGTAGTTAAGGAAAATAGAAAACTGATGAATTCGAGAACAATAATTCCTGACAGGTGTATAACTACTAGCAGTAAACCACCTAGAAGGGGAGAAAGTATTTGTCCTAGGGCTTGTGCTAACTGAATCATTCCACTGGCTCGACCTAAGTGTTTTTTGGGAACGAGCAGGGTGGTAGCAGCGCTGTAAGCAGGCCATTGGAATGCACTGAAGCTGGAACTTACAGCAGTTGCTAGGTATACTAAATACATATGCCCCACATGTATTTGTCCGGTGACCAGTAATAAAGCCATAGTCAGGCTACTTAAAGCTGCACCAGAATCGCTGAGAATCATCACCCAACGGCGGTTCCAACGATCTACTAAGACACCAGCAAAAGGAGAAATGATCACTAAGGGGAAGGTAGTGAACAGAATCAGAAAGGATAACTGGGTAACTGAACCGGTCTGCTGATAAACCCAAACATCAAGAGCAAAGTTACTGAGACTAGAGCCTAACAGGGAGACCAATTGCCCCAACCAGACGAGAAGAAAAACACGCATTTTGTAGAATATGGAGGATGGATGATTGCACAGTTATACAAAAGCGGTTTGCTCTGGTGTGCTCAAAAACCCTATATTTAGGAAATATGAAAAATATATTTTGAGTAGCTCTGCATTTATCTGTGGACAATAAATTTCAGTTCCAGACAATGCTTTAACCGTATTTTGGTAGTCAAATTGAATTTCTAATTTTTGAAATTCAGATTCTTCGGGAAACATAGGTAATAGAGAATATAGAGCATTATCGGGGAAATAATTAGTATGATGAATCAGTTCTTTACGCCACTCATGAAATGAAATTTGTTTAACTGGATAACCAAATTTTTGTATCCAATCACTTAGATATTTACTAGAATATCTGATGAGGATTAGTGATATGAAAAGCTTTTCCAAAAGATGATTTGGTTTGTGATATAGCAATAATTGCTTTACTCACATAGTCTACAGGAATCATTTCTATCATCATGTCCAATTCTGGGAACATTCTGAGTTGGATACAACCTTTAATCATTATAGAAAGCCAATCGGTTGTATTTCCTATACCAGTTTTGCTGTGTCCAGTTACGTGACCTAGCCTATATATACACACAGGAATTCCTCTTTCACGAGCAATCATAATTAATTTTTCTGCTACCCATTTGCTTTGAGCATAACCACCAACTAAACCTTGACTCTCGTTAAGAGGATCTGATTCTGGAATTATCTGAAGCTGAGAATATTTAGACAAATCAAAAACAGAAAGAGTAGAAATAAAATGAACAGGCTTGACTCTAATTTGGTTAGCTAACCTCAAAATTTCTTCAGTTGCCGTAACATTAGCTGGCTTCAATATTGAATAGGGATAAATAAAATTAACTAAAGCACCATTGTGATATATAGGATTAATATTTGATTTCTGAAAAAGCTCCGTACATTTGAAGAGTAGTAA
>CALMVQ010000290.1:0-2158 GCA_937873135.1 uncultured Scytonema sp.
GAGGGGGCAGGGGAAGCAGGGGAGGAAAGAGCTAGTAGAGAATTAGTTCAAACCCAAGAACTGCACAAGAACAGCCTGCCTCAACGAATAAATTTCTTAACCGAACCGTATTGGGACGCCACTTGCGATCGTCTTCACGGGACACCCGCGCAACGCAGTGGCTTCTCCTCACTCCCCTCTTCTGTTGCTAATCGACTTTAAAATGGTCAGCACTACTTTGAAGGTTTTGCGACATTGCTAGAAGATCCTTGAAGGAGGAGGAAATCTCGATAGAATCATCTGAGCTTTTGTGAGCAATTTGTGCTACATCAATCATGGTTTGCGTCACTAATTGAAATTGCTCTGTTTGTACCTGTGTAACTTGGGTAATGCCTTCTACAAGCTCGCTAATTTGCGTTGTTGCTTTAGCGATCGCATTCAAGTTCTGACGGACATCTTGAACCATTGCGGTTCCTTCTGCAACTTGCTGAATGCTCTTCTCTAATGCTACAGAAACCTCAGATGTCCCTTCTTGAATGTTCTGCACAAGCTGTTCAATCTCGGTTGTTGCTTCTACAGACTGACGTGCCAGAGTTCGCACCTCATCGGCGACAACACCAAAACCGCGTCCGTACTCGCCGGCTCTGGTGGCTTCAATCGCCGCATTCAAAGCGAGTATTTGGGTTTGAGTCGTAAAATTCCTAATCATGTTCACTACCTTGGAAACTTTCTGGGAAGATTCCGAAAGGCGCGTGAGCCGATTGCTGGTTTCCGCCACCGTCTCCCTAATATTAACAATTCCATTTACCGTGCGGTTCATTGCCACATCCCCTTGCCGAACGGTACGGTTGGTAACCTGCACTGCGGCTTCCACCTGTTGGGCGTTTGTCCCCACTGCTAATGTCGAATTAGCCATTGTCTGGACGCGCTCTAAAGATTGGTTGAGTACCTCATACTGGTGCTTAGCTTGAATGGCAAGATCGGATATAGAGGATTCGTTCTTCACAGTCGTCTGGGCTACTTTCCTAGAAGCTATTTGTACTTGCTTCACAATTTGCCGCAGGCTTTGCAAGGTATTATTGTAGGCATCTGCAACAGTCCCGACTTCAGTTTCTGTGACAGGCGCACGAACTGTCAGATCTCCGTTCAAAGCAGGGCGTACTGCCAATAGCAATTGGACAACCTCCTGCTGCAATTTCTCCTTAGCAGTTTTTTCTCTTGTCCCTGCTTCTGCCAATTGGTGTGCTGAAAAACGCATCTGCTCCAAATATTCTGCTTGGAGGAGAGCCAAACCGATATGCACGCCGACTTGAGCTAGCAGGTTGATGTCTATTTGCTCCCATTCACGTGGCCCATCATTTTGATAAGCTCCTAATAACCCCCAGAGCTGATCTCCTTTAGAGATGGGTGCAACCATGTAAGCTGAGGTTCCCCACTGTTCTAGTAGTTGGAGTTGGAATTCATCGTGTAGAGATATGTTCTGGTGTGGAGGCATAAAATTTCGCGTCTCTACATGGCGATACCGACCAGATCTCACATCTTGTAAATGAGACTCTTCGCTTTTAGCTAAGTCCGTTCCGACAACTTTGATCCAGTCGCTACCAACATCCTCTACGACAAATTCACCACTCCAATCTGGATTAAAGCGATAGATAGCAACTCGATCAGTTTGCAACTGTCTCCTGACTTCCGGAAGAGCTTGTTGAAATAGTTTCTCAAGCGAAAAATTTTCTTGAATCAGAGACAATTCCAGTTTATGGATCAGTCGGCTGTAGCTTGTTCCCCGTTCGAGTGACTTGGCTAACTGTTGTGACTGCAAGCGCAGTTCCTCAATATACTCCGCTTGTTGTATAGCCACTCCGAGCTGAGTGCTAATTTGAGTCAGTAACTTGACTTCACTCTCTTCCCAATGCCTAGTTGTACTGTGTTGAAATGCTGATAGCAACCCGATCAATTTATCCCCTTGCATAATCCCAACAACTGCACTGGCTTTCACGCCAAAGTTCTCTAATACTTCTACATGGCAATCAGTTAGCTCGGCATTGTAGATATCATCTACGACAAAGGCTTCGTTGTTGCGGAATCTACCGCCTTGTTTTTCCTGTAAACAAGAGTCTTCCCAAGCACTACCCACTAATGTGGGCAATCCTCCTGACTCAGAGTCAAAAATAAAGTCGCC
>CALMVQ010000290.1:2258-78926 GCA_937873135.1 uncultured Scytonema sp.
AATAAAGTCGCCGAAATAGTCTGGACGGAATTTGTAGATGGTAACGCGCTCTACATTTAGGAGTTTCCGGACTTCCTGTACTGTTGTCTTAAAAATTGCATCCAGGTTTGACAGGTTGCGAATCTTGTCAATGACTTTGGTTACCGTTCGCTCCCGTTCTGCGGCTTTAACTAATTGCTCTGATTGGGCTTGAACTTCCTCTAAATAGAAAGCACTACTAAACAAAGCGGCAATCTGTTTGACAGATTCTATCTCGAAAACTTGCCACTGCCGTGGTTCGGTACATTTATGAACGCAGAGCAATCCCCACAGTTCGTTCCCTTTCAGCAATGGCACAACGAGGTTTGCTCGAATTTGAAACTGAGCAAGAAGCTCAGTATGGCAATTTTTCAACGTCCCATCTTGGATATCGGCGATCGCCTGAACTCTTCCTTGGGCGTATTGGGAAGCAAAATCTTGACCAAAGCAGTGTTCGCGAATCTTGATGTCCAGCATTGAATGATAGCCTAAGGCTACATCTTCGACGATCATGGCTCCATCATTAAAGTTAGTCCCCGGCTCAAAGCGAAACACTCCTACGCGATCAGCGTTAAGTAATTGCCGAACTTCTTTAACCGTTGTCTTAAAGATCGTATTGAGATTCCAAGAGGAGCGGATCTTATCTATTGCTTTGGAGAGATATTGTGCCAGATCCACCTGTTTTTGCATTTGAGTGCGAAATTCCCTTGTTTGCAGAACTAAAGTCAGTTCGGTGACGATCTGGTAGAGCAAACTAATTTCCACTTCCTGCCATTCGCGATCGCTCTTACACTGGTGTACAACCAGCAAGCCCCACACCTGCTCCTCCAGTTTAATTGGTATACTTAGACTGGTTTTTACCTGAAAACTTTGCAGCAGTTGGAGTTGGTAGTGATTCGGCTCCGTTTGCTCGGCATGATTCTGGGCGATTACTTGATGTTGCTGGTACGAACTTTGATTCTCAACGCCAAAAGCGATCGCTGCTAGAGTCTGACTGTGGCTGGGGGTATAGCCAAACAATATTGATTCAGCAATAACCGTCCCCTGTTTTTCTGACTCAAAGCGGTAAATTAAAGCTCTATCTACGTGTAAATACTGTCGCAACTCTATCAATAAAGTTTTAAAGACATCATCTATATTGGCTGCTTGACGCATCCGAGTGGCAATAGTTGACAACCACTCCCGCTCATGCTTACAATCTTTTTGGCTATCAATAGCCACGTTAGCCTGAGATGCCTGCAAGTCTTTAATCCAATTTTCCAATTGGAGAACTTTTTCCATACTTTCAGGATTGACCTGTTCAAGATCTGCTTTAATAGCAGTCACTAATGATAAAGCTTGACTAGGATAGATACCATTGCCGTTTGTATCTCTACCATTTTGCCTGTGTTGCGACTGAGTGTCAAATGTTTGCATATATTGATCGAGTTCCTACATTACCATAGCAATACTATGTATTTTGATTACAGTTTCTGACCGTGAGGAAGGGGAGAGGAAGAGAATTATAACTCCGAAGCCTTCTAACTCTTGACTCCTAACTCCTTCCCCCTCTGATGTGTCTGCCACAAAGGATACTGAGTAATAAAAGATATATTTAAGACAGTTCCACAGCTTCCAGGTAAAGATCCCAAGACAAAAGGCTGTATATGAAGAGGAAATAAGCCGATCTCTGATGGATGAAGTTGCTGCAAGTCGTGTGATTCGATATCGTTAACTTGCTCTACCACCAAACCTACAGACTGGTTATTCACTTGAACTACGATAGCTAAAGGAGAACCTGCCACAAAACTTAGGGGTGGATAACCCACAAGATGGTTTAAGTCAACTAACCAAAGCATTTCTCCCCGCCAATTGCCAATACCCAAAACGCAACCGGGCATTTCTGGTACGGGTAGAATCTCTGCTATGTCCAAACTCAGAATTTCTCGAATTTGTTCTAGAGGTATTAGTGCACTGTCTTCGCTACCTAGGGGAAAGCGGAGCAACCGAGACAATTCAGAAACATGAGTTTCAGAGGAAAGTGGATCTAAACCCAGTAGATCAAACTCAAGTGAAGTCAGCATAAATCTCCATTTTTAAATGCCAGTCAAGAAGGCAGCTATGCACCCGTGATCAAGATCTCCCCATAAATTGCCGGAGCATTCTATTTATTGACTCTCCTCTGCCTAAAGGCAATAGGATTCTTTTGAATTAGGAGTAAACCTCATCTTCCAGAGTCTTATCCTACCTACGGTGGTCAAACACCGTCTACCCAGTCTGCTTAAGTCAATGCCTAAGTTTCCGGCTACTTTTTTTAATATATTCGCGGCTCCATTTAAATCCGCGTTGATCAAATTTCCGTCTGCACTTTTATACAATCCTCTTAGTTCTCTCTTTCCCGATGCTTTCCACCCGTCTGGAAGTTGCCCAAACTTAGGCAGGGACTCTCCATCTAAAAAAGATGCTTTGCTCGTATACGCTTCTTCGGTTTCAACAAAGCGTATCCCGTATATTTCCGCTAGCTGTTCAATTCTCTTTTTCAGTCTCGCCAGCGGCATTTGTACGAATTGTTGGTTATTGCGCTTTCCCATATTGGAACTAGTCTTTATCCCAATATTCCAACCTACAACAATTGTCCCGATTCCATATTTGAGACAATGATTAATAGCGAGTGTTGCCGCTTTGTTAATCATGTCTTTCATTTGGTTATTTCGTCTTCGGGCGACGAAATCCAAAAAACTATCCCAGTAGTCACGCTCTCTCCCTTGTTTTCTCTGGGCTACTTTTTTGTTATATAGTTGGTTCATTGCTTTTGCTTGTTTTGAGTCGATCAACAAGCTATTGCCCAACGTATCAACGCCAGCCATTAGATTCGTTGAAGTCCCCAAGTCAATTGAAAACGCTTGGTTTATATCCAGCGCTCTTTCTGGTGTTTTCTTTTCTACTGAATACGAACACTCCAAGTAAAAAGTCCCGTTTTTGGGCAAAATCGTAAACTCTTTAACTTTTTTGAAATCAATATTAGTCGGTAGGGGTAAAAAGATTTCTTTAACTTTAAACCATCTGTTTATTGTGTTCCCCAACGGAAAACGAATTAAACTATCCTTTGTTAGCTTTGGCTTGCTGTCTCCTGTATTAGGAAACGCGACTTTAAACAATCCACCCGACTTTCTATAGTTTGGTGCTAATGGTTTTTTGTCCAATCCAGCAAAAAAAGCTTTTCGCAACTTGTCAAAAGAATCAAAACTTTCTGATACACTTAACAAAGTTTGTTGAGCAGGAATTGACGGCATTGCTTGAGCATGAGAATTTGAACCAATTGCATAGATTGGCTCGTATTTAGAAATAATCCTTCCAGTTTTAAAAAATATTTGCCTTGCCCAATAGATTCCACAATTGTAAAGACTATTAGATTGCTCGCACAAAAATGTAATTATTGCTTTAGTGTCATTGTCACAGTAAATTAAGTTTTGCTGAACACCCATTATTTTTTTGTTTTTAGCCAATCAAATTACCCTTCTTCTTTTTATTTTATAATATTAATATAGCAATTTTTATTGGATATTGTAATACTTGCTAAAAGCAAATTAAAAAATAAAAAGCTGTCCTATAAAGACGGGGTTTTTAACCCATTTTTCTGATAAATTTAGGGGCTGTAAACCCAGTGATGAAGAGTATATTAATTCATTTTTTTCTGCCTCCTGCTATCTGCCATCTGCCTTTCTTTAGTCAGTTTCTGAATTGTTTGGAGCAGTGTTTGCTGATCTACTGGTTTTGGTATGTAGGCATCGGCTCCTAGCATTGAACCCCAGAGTTTATCTACATCGGTTCCTTTAGTTGAGCAAATCACCACTGGAATTTGTTGAGTACTTTTATTGGTTTTGATTTCGTGGCAAAGTTCAAACCCACTTTGTCCCGGCAAAATCACATCGATAATCATCAAATCTGGTTTTTGCGATTGGAGTTTAATTAAAGCTTCCTCACCACTGGTAACACTAACTACCATCAAACCTGCTAGCCCGAGGGTACGCGTCAGCATCTCGGTTTCTGTCAAGCTATCTTCCACCAAAAGGACTGTAATCATAGACTTTTTTCCTGCTCTACTTGTGGAAGGTTCTGGTTTTTTGACATAGTCCGAATTTTCTGTATGTGCGCTCCGATTGTTGTCTTTGCTAAATACTTGTCGGCGAATCTCAGCACCTTTTCTCGCTCAATAGGCTTTGCTAAAAAATCGGTTGCACCGACCATTTTTGCTCTCACCCGATCTACAATTCCATCATTACTTGTAAGAATAATTATTGGTGTGTCCTTGAAAGCTGAAATGCGCCGAATTTGAGAGCATATTTCGTACCCATTGGCAATAGGCATGACTAAATCTAAGAAGATCAAGTCTGGTTTTTGCTCTAGTAATATCAGCAGTGCTTTCACTGGATCCTGAATATTGATAAATCGATAGCTAGCTTGAGTGAGAATGTTACTCATTTTTAGGCTATCGTTCTGATTGTCATCAATACAGGCTACTAGGGGAGCAGAAGCTATGGAGGTGATAGGATGTGGGGTTGTCACTTTTTCCCGTTTTCCTTGTCTCCTCTCCTCTTTCTTAAAGTCCTCAATCTCAATCAGTTTGATCGCTCCAATATGAATGTAATGCACGACTGATTGGGTGAGAGGCAAAAGCTTCTGTTTTAGCTTGTGCGCTAAATCCCTTAAACTCCAATTGCCATCTGCCATAGAGACAAAGTTACTGTATGCAGCTGCGGAAGTTCGCTGTCGCAATTCTTCAGTCTGCAGAACCACAGGAGCCCAATTTGGAGAATATTCTGCCAATCCTGCTTTCACCCAGGTTTCCCAATTATGCATTGCTTGCTGCCAAAGGTGCAGACCAGGAAGCAAAACTAATGGTGAATTTACTGCATCTGTCGTATCTTCAGGAGTTAGCTTATATATCAGTTGTCTTGGAATCTTATAATGACGGCTTAACTGTTCTGAATACTGTTGAATATCAAACAGAATCTCCTTTATTTGACCTGCAACGATCGCCGCCATTTGCTCTTGCTGGATTTTACCCTGTCTGACCAAGACTGTCAAAGCATTATAATCCCAAAACTTACCTGGTATTGATTGTCCAATATTATATGTGGGCAGTTCAGGACACTGTACAGACACATGGCGACACCAGAAGCGCTGCGGATGCACTGAAGTTGTACAGCCAGTTAAACTACCTTGGTGGAACTCTAAACTCCACGACCGTAAAAACTTCAGTGCTTCAACATCAAAATCTAAATCTAACCGACCCGTAAACCGCTTTTGGCTGCAAACGAGAATCAGCTTTGTAATTTTCTCTGTGGAAACTAACTGATGAGTAGTCATGCTTTTTTGAATTAGAATACGCTATTCTTTAAAGCACAAATCACTAGCTTACTTCTCTAGGTGACTTCTGCAACGAAAGGTGATATTCAGCTATATTAGATTTTTACTAAATAAAAATAAACATGAGCGAGCTTAAGTATATAAACAAGAAGTTATACAAGCTAAGAATATACTCAGCTTACTACCCTGATGTTTCTATTGAGTGTTGATGTTATGGTTATTATACTCCGTATGCCAAGACTAAAACTGAGATTTTAAACCGGATATTTATGATAATATCTTATAATTAGCTTGACACTAAAATCTATCACATAAACACATCTTATAATATTATTAATTTCTTCTTATAACAGATTTCAACTAACAAAGTTCCTCAGTTGAAAGGCTTATCTTCAGACTAAGTCATAAAATTAAAGTTTCACCACACGTAGAAATGTGATTAATATTATTTATATATAGCCATCCTGAAAGATTTTTGAAAGCATGAAGACCAGGTTTTTGAGGGGGCGTGAGTTTCAAAACAAACAAGATGTACTGATTACCATCGCACACACATCTATTTTGACTTTCATACTGATTGCTCAAGATAATGTATCAAATGATACTTTTAGTTGCTGAAAGCCGCTCCGACTAATTTCTTTCTGAACAAATCAGCACTTGCCGAGCTATTTTGGGCAGTGGGTATAACATAGAAAAGGGATTTATGGCAACTTTTTGTGATGAAAACATTAATATCTTCTTATCCAGAAATTAAAGAAAAGCTGAAATCTCAACTAGAAGCTAAAGAGACAACTGAACAAATTGTCAAGATACTTCAGGATGAAATTAGCAAGCTAGTAGACTTTAATGGTGATTACATCCTTAGCATGACACCACGGCAGGCACGCCTTGCTACTGTCATGTTAAACGATCTCAATCAATACACTAGTATTTTGGGATTAGCCAAACTGCAAGATTCTACCCCAAACGCTTCAGAAAAATCCAATAGCAATGGCTTGAGTGAGCTAACCTCTACTATTTCGCCTTTGACAAAAATTTTTCAGAAAGAAAACAATTTGCAGGCGTTAACACGACGAGTACAGAAAAGCCGTGATGTTATAAGCAATGTCCTTGCGGGTGGTGTGGCGGGAACGTTGGCAGGGGGTTATTTGTGGGGGTTAGTAGGCGCAATTACAGGAGGAGCGATCGCCAAAATAGTTCAGCCCAAGATGTCACCTGAGAACACAGATATTCCCGAACTATCGGAATCTCGTCAAAACGAGATTAAAATAACTATAGATATTGATAAATTACTCGATCATCTCTATCAAGCTTTTCAATCAATTGACATGACTGTTGCGGCTTATGGAGCAAGAGAAGAGAAAGCACTTAAACCAGGTTTGGAAAACGATCTAGACTTATTGGAGTACTTACAAGACTTGATGGCGGATGCGTTGGATGAACAAACTCAACTTCCAATTGCTGTACGTAGACGCATCGAACAGGCTGCAACAATTTTGAGACACTACGGAATACAAGCACGAGTTTATCAATCTAGTGAGGAACAGGATAAGGGAATGTTCTACTTTGAACCAAGTCTCGATCCGGAAATCACAGATTATATTACCCTAAAGCACGCCTTTGTTAAAGATGATCAAGTCCTCTTGCCAGGTTACGTAATTGAACCTCATAACAATTAACAATTAACAATAATGCAAGATTATCACGATATTAAAATTATTGGATTTGATTTGGGGCACGGAGAAACAGCTCTTACCTGGGTGCGTGCAGATAATCAAGAGACAACTCCCCAAAGTCTGCTCATTAACAATAGGAAAAGCCAAACGACTGCCATCGCCCATCATCCAAAAAAAGGAATTATTATTGGGGAAATGGCATATCTGATGCCTGATGCGACTGTTTTTGAAATTGCCTTTAAGACTAGGCATTTCCAAGATATCGTCTACAGAAAAAATATTAAAGAATTTGTTAATGCAATTTATCAACATTTAATAGATACCAACCAAATTCAAGTAGGAGATAACAACTACTTTTTCATCGGCTGTCCATCTGGATGGTGGCTGGAAGAAATCGAGAGTTACAAACAAATCCTTTCTGAAGATTGTTTGCCAAATGCAACTGTAGTCAAAGAGTCACGCGCTGCATTGATGCACGCTAAAGAAAGTGGCATATTTACTATAGAAGAACTACAAAAGTCTGTGCTGGTTATTGACATTGGTTCGTCCACCACAGATTACACCTTAGTTAAGGGTATGTCTGATACCCCTGTAGATTTCGGATACGACTTGGGTGCATCCCTGATTGACAAAGAAATTCTCAAGAAAACGTTGGCATGCCACAAGCAATATCGGGAGGGACGCGAAGAGATTTTACGACTGGGAGAACTTCTGAGTGATGAAGAAATTTTGCAACTAGAAGAAATTTCGCAGTTAGAAAAAATTTTCGAGCAGAATCCATTATACAAAAATCGCTGCGAACTCCGCTGTCGTAAGGCAAAAGAAGAGTATTTTAACTATTATGAGTCTTACGAGGAAACCATTGTTAATGTTGGTAGCGAAGATATTCAAAGAAAATTTAAGTTTATGCCTTTAGTTAATGGCAAAACTATGAATGTCATCCTCAGCCAAGCGCTGCCAGAATTAGGTGATAAAAGTTGGCGTGATGCTTTTAGCGAGCAATTACAGGCGATCGCCCAAAAGTTGGAGAAGCAAGACATTCAACCCAGTGCAATCCTCCTCACAGGCAGTGCTTCCAAAATGTGGTTTGTGATGGAAATCTGTCAGCAGGTATTTCCCGACTTACCTTGTAAAAGAGATGGAGAACCCGAACTTTCTATTGCCAGAGGGTTGGCACGTTGGGGACGGGTGTATATTCGTACCTCTTGGTTTACCGAAGAAATCAGCCAATTCCTTGATCAAGAACTGACAGGTATTGTGGGAAATCACATACCTGCATTTTTGGAGCAATTAGCAGCGGAATTGGCAAATGGTTTGGTAGATGAGGTGATCAAACCTAGCATATTATCCTGGCGGAATCGGAACATCGTTACGCTTTCAAATCTGGAGTCGGAAATTGAACAGAAAGCCAAAGCTTGGTTGACAGGAAGTGATGCCAATAATAAAATGACAAAGACTTTGGTTGAGTGGTTGTCTTCAGTTCAGTATGAAGTTAGAGAAAAAACAGATACTCTTTGTAGCAAGTACGGTTTACCACTCGGCACAATTAGCAGCAAAACAATTGAACTAAGCGATCGCACTGGCAACATTCCCACAGATATATCGTTGAATGATTTCACCGGACTTTCTATATTTGTCGGACATTTAGTGGCTTTAATTGTCGGCGTTGTTCTCGCAGGGTTATTCCATATCCTACTATTTACTGGGATAATTGCACCTATTGTCGGGATAATAGCCTACTTTTTAGGTGAATCGTTAGTGAAAGAGACAGATATCCCTAACTGGATACGCAAACTAGTCCCAGATCGGAATATTGACGAACTAGCCTATCAGAAGAAACCAGAGTTGCAGCAAAAAATTCTAGAGACTTTAACGAAAGATCCAACAATAGCAATTAAGCTCGCTAAATCTATTAGTGAGTGGCTCAAGGAAAGCGTGCAACAGCAAGCAGATAAAGCTAGGCTATTGATTGCTTGAGGAGGTATGTGAGGGGTGGGCAGTACCGAAGCGCAAATTCTGCGGATATTCGAGATTTTATGCGGCACTCTCCTGCTCACCTTTATCAGTAAAATGGACAGTTGTTATAGTGTGAGTTAATGATTCCGGAGTTTGACGAAAATGGGAATTTGCCACTAGGGGTACATTTTTGCACGTGGGAGGAGTTTGTTGAGCGATTTGGTACAACAGAATTGAGGTTGCGTTTGATACGGGGGCTCAAAATGGCGATGGAGGATTTGTGGAAAGCAGGTTGTAGGATACTTTATATTAATGGCAGCTTTGTTACTACTAAGGAAGACCCTGCTGATTTTGATGCTTGTTATGAGAACGAAACTGTAGATATCGACTATCTGAGAATTCATGCTCCTAAATTGCTCAATTATTATGACCGTGCTACACAAAAAGCTAAATATAAAGGAGAGATTTTTCCTTCAAACCAACCAGTTGGTGATTATGGTCTAAATTCATTTGAGTTTTTTCAACGGGATAGGTTGCGAAACAAAAAAGGCATTATTGCTATTGATTTGGTAAGGTGGAAACCATGATTAAAAATGAAAAGGAATATGAATATAGCCAAGATTGTGTGCTTAAATTTGAATATTCAATATCTTTAATGGAACAAGATGAAGAGACAAAAAAAAATGACCATGAAAGATGGGAACTGAGTCGAGGGGCATTAAGATGTCATCTTGATAAGTTACAAGCTGAAATTGCCGAATATGAAACGCTGATATCTCATGATAGCTACACGCCAATTGTGCTGAGGTTAGATGATATTGATTATTTACCACAAATTCTGATCAAAGCCCGCATGGCGGCGAAACTTAGTCAAAAAGAACTTGCTGATTTGGCTGGATTAACGGAAGAAAAAATTAAGCAATATGAAGTTTCAGACTATGCAAATGCCAGTTTTCTTGATGTGAGATTTGTGATTGATGCACTTGATATTCAAATCCAATCTGGCGAGTTTTTCGTTCCTTTGGATACTCTTAGAAGAACGCCTATTACTAAAGAGGAATTGTTATCTTTGTCTCCTAAAAAAAACCGCGAGACAAGCAGTACGACATAGGGTAGAGGTCACGGTTTTAGATGGAGTGCAATGCTTACAATTATAGTTACTGAATACTCCTAAAAAAATCTATGCAAATCTTTTTGCCACCAGAAGTAGAAGCCTTGGTGCAACGCCAACTTACTAGCGGTAAGTATCAGAAAGCGCTCGAAGTTATTCTTGCAGGTATAAAACTCTTAGAACAGCAAGAAGATATCTATCAAGGACGATTGCAAGAGCTTCAACAAGAAGCACGGATTGGGTTGGAAGCATCCCGACGAGGCGCAGTCGTTGATGGCTCAACTGCGATAGCTCAAATTCGCGCCAATCTGCGATCGCGTTACGTATGCCAGTAATTACAGCCTAACTCAAATCAACGGTTTTGGTGCTTTAACTGTGTTGATTATATTGTCTGAAGTCGGATTAGATCCCCGAGCGTTTTCCTACCGTCAAGCACTTCGTTTCTTGGTTGGGTTTGTGTCCTGGTAGTCGCATTACTGGAGGGAAGGTCAAAAGTTACAAAACTCGCCTTGTCATCAATCGGGCTGCTAATGCTTTCCGCATGGCTGCACAAACACTTTGTCGTAGCAATTCTGCCATGTTCTGATTTTACAGACCGATGCAGTCTCGTATGGGCGCACCAAAGGCAATTACTGCCGCCGCCCACAAACAAAGCACGTATTTTCTATCATCTTTGGACGTCAGGCATAGCTTATGCAGACAATATCTCCTTCCTATACACACCCATCTTGGGAATGCGCCCACAATATTTTGGGGATATCTGGAACAATATATAATTACGTTTGACGCCCTTTCTCTCATATTTTGAGTCAAGAATGCAAACAAGTGTCACTTTCTCTTGGCGAAGCGATCGCATTCTGGGGAACACACTTTTCCTCATCTCTCGTTTTCCGTTTTCTTGATGTCACTTCTGTGATATTACGACTACCTTTGCTAAATTTAGAACTTTATCTGACTTAATTTTTCCCCTTCGTTTACTGTCACGCTTTTGTAGTCTTTATTTGTTTTTTACGGGTTTATTCGGTAAGTGCAAGATCTGAGCCTCCAACTAGCAACAGATGAAAGAAGCACATTTTGCAGCAGATACTAAAACCCTTGCTGTGTCAGGGTTATAAAATGTGCATCTTAGGAGTTACTGATTTTACGACTTCTTCCCTTACTGTAATGGCTGAGAGGGCGATCGCTTAAGATAAAGTAATAGCCTGTAATTCCCACCCAAGCTAAGCGCGAGGCTACCTAGATATTGAAGGGCAACTTTGGCTGTGGAACCGCAAAACCAAACTAGGAGTCGTCTTTAACTCTTCTACGGGATTTCACTTACCCAATGGTGCTAATCGCTCTCCCGATGCCTCTTGGGTGAAGTTAGAACGATGGGTTGCACTCACACTTGAAGAAAAAGAAGGTTTTGCGCCTCTATGCCCAGACTTTGTTGTCGAACTGCGATCGCCGTCTGACAGCATGGAAAAGTTACGGGCAAAGATGAGGGAATACATGGAGAATCAAGCTCGTTTGGGTTGGTTAATTGACCGAAAAAACCGCAAGGTTGAGATGGCTTTTTCTCAAAGCATGGATCCGTCTCTTTACTTATCCAGATGATATTATTATTTTCCAGCGTCAACCAAACAGAATAATTTCAAGAATACTTAATTTAGCATCCTTCATACTTCAAGGCATATTTGCTTTATCAATATTGATAGTCATTTTAATAGCAACTTTGATAGGAGTAGTTCCAAGTTTAATAGCTGCATCAACTACTTTGCTGATACTAATGGAACAACTTTTTGCCGTCACAAGCCTACTAGGATGTTTAGGGTTCCTATGGCTCAGCAATTCCAAAATATACTGGTGGGCTGGACGGTTATTTTTAAGCTTAGGCTTCCTAGCTTCAATGCTAGTAGGAGTGAAGCTAATTCTGAAGTGGCTGAAATTAAGATTTAGGCTTTTATCCGCAATGCAAAGGGTGCTTACAAGTATCGGGAGTTATGCCTTAAGTAAGATTAAGGCTTTATACAACGTTTTCTCTTTCAGAAAAAGTCGTTGAACTCAGATTAAACTTATTCTATAGCAATCCTAAATGATTCGTAAACTCCAAGATACCCGACTTCTCGAAGAAGTCGGGTATCTGAACAGCTAAAGGCTGTAACTCAAATAGGATTGCTATATAAATAGCAAAATAGAATGGGATGAAATTAAACTACAGTGCTCAATTGGTTGTGTAATTCAAGAAACTAGTTTATTACCCCTTTTTACTGTTGAACGTAATGTGGGTTAAGTTCCATCTTATGAAGGTAAATATAGCTTTAATTAAAGTACTACTATGCTTATGGAATCAAATCTTCCTCACAAAGAGACAGAATAGTGTTCAAAAATGCCTTTAATTCAGGACACAGAGTGACTGCATCCATCAAATTATTTCCCCTGAAGATGGTTGCCGCATCGCGGACTTTACTGTAACTGCGTTTACATTTGCCTATTTCAAATATTTCTCGAATACGATAAGATGGTGGATTATGATGGTTAACTTGCTCAGGTAAATCACCTGGTGCTGACTTATTATGCTTAGCTAATTTTTGAATTGTTGACCAATAAGGTAACAGCCAAGCTTCAAAATCATACTGGGCTGCATGGGGATAAAACTTAGGATTGTTCCCTACCCAATTTTTCATTTTAGCTTTGGCATCCGCTGCATCTGTAAAATCATCTGTTCCGGTATAAACATCTGTGAGTGCAATTACAGCATCATAAGCATCTCTCCCAATTAACAAATTTTCAACAATCCTCTTGAGTTTTTCTGCTTTGGGAATGCGACCATCATAACGTATAAACTTAAGTTTAGGCATCTGTTGTTGCAAGTGCTGCTTGAGGAAAACTTCTAAAATCGGCTTAAAAGCTGTTTCCGTTGCGCCTTCAACCAGAATAGCTATCTTCATGGACGCCCACCTATCAAATTCATTGCCCAAATCTGCTCTAAGCTATAGTCTTCCAGCCATTTGTCTAAATCCAATGAATCTGCCCATTTCATAGTAGTTAGTCCATCTTCCGCATCACAAACTAGCACTTCTTTTGGTTGTAAAAATCGAATTAATCTATCTGAATGAGTTGCCACTATCAGCTGGGTTCGTTGGGAAGCTTCTCGCATTAAATCTACAAGTATTTGCAATAATTCAGGGTGCAAACTAACTTCTGGTTCATCTATGAGAGTTACCGTAGTTAAATCTGGACTTTGTAGGAGTGTTACTAACCATAAGAACCGCAAAGTTCCCTCAGATAGTTGATGCATGTAAAGGGGACGTGAGAAATTTTTATCTTTCCAAGTCATTGCCAAAGTTCCTGCTGCTACTGGAGGAAAACCTAAGCGATCAAAATCAGGAAAAGCAGCCTTCAGTGTATCTTCTACAATTTCAAATCGCTCAGGATCGGTTTCTCTGAGATAATAGAGACAGGATACCAAATCTTCTCCATTAGCACCAGGTAATGTTGCCGGACGCATTACTTGAGGTAAACGAACCGGACTTTTAGATGTAACGTTCAATGCTCCATAAAATGTGCATGAAGCTAATTGTTTGCGAAAATTCTCCGGTTCCTGATACATCTTTGGAACTTGAGAAAGGGATGTTTCGTAGGGATTGTGTTCCCAGTTTGGGCGGAGAAGTCCGTATTGTTGGGGCGTAGAATACTTGATATCTAAACTACGAGAGTCGATATGCTTGAAAGGTTGAGATGCATTGAAATCTCGCTGTTGCGTCAGAGTTTCCACAGCAATTTCATAAAACTGACCTTTGGGAACAAGTTTGAGGTCATAATTCAATGGTTCCCCATCAGGAACACTCATTGATAACGAGAATGATACACTATCTGCGCGATCGCGTGTCATTATTTCACTAAGACCACTCAGTTCGGAAATTTTAGATTCTAACTGACTTTTCGCTGATGCTGCTAGTAATAAAAAAATTTCCAAAAGGGAAGTTTTGCCTACACCATTAGCACCTATCATCACAGTTAGTGGTCGCATTTTAACTTCCACATTATACAAGCGACGATATCCTTGAATACGTACATACTGAAACGAGTTCATGCAGATTACTTATTCTACGACTTCTTCCCCTACTGTAATGGCTTGGAGAGCGATCGCTTGTGACAACATAAGATAAAGTAATAGCCTATAATTCCTGCCCAAGCTAAGCGCGAGGCTACTGTATGCTCAACCCTACTATTACCATTCCCCCAACATTCAAAGTCAGTCACGAACAGTTCAAGGAACTTGCGAACGTTAACCGAGACTTAAGGTTAGAGAGAACTGCCACTGGAGAGTTAATCGTTATGCCCCCCACCGGAAGCGAGACGGGCAACCGTAACCTAGATATTGAAGGACAACTTTGGCTGTGGAACCGCAAAACCAAACTAGGAGTCGTCTTTAACTCTTCTACGGGATTTCACTTACCCAATGGTGCTAATCGCTCTCCCGATGCCTCTTGGGTGAAGTTAGAACGATGGGTTGCACTCACACTTGAAGAAAAAGAAGGTTTTGCGCCTCTATGCCCAGACTTTGTTGTGGAACTGCGATCTCCGTCTGACAGCATGGAAACATTACGGGCAAAGATGAGAGAATACATGGAAAATCAAGCTCGTTTGGGGTGGTTGATTGACCGAAAAAACCGGTCTGTTGAGATCTACAGACAAGATCGGGATGTGGAAATATTCGATAATCCTGCCACTTTATCAGGAGAAGATGTGCTACCGGGATTTGTTTTGGACTTAACCGAGGTTTGGTAATGATATTATGTCAGTTTGATTAAGTGAACTACCTTGTTAATCGACACTTTTGGTTAGCAATGATGCTAGCTTGTTGTTGAGCAGCACTCTTTTTCAAACCCAAAGAACGTAGAATTTGGACAGCAGCCATTTCACCAGTTCTACAACCACCTTCCATATAACCTTGAAACTTTTGGGAGCAATGTTCACCAGCAAAAAACAAGTTGCCTACATTTTCTTGTTCCGCTCCTGCAATTGTCGTCCACTGTCCAACAAGATAGGTGGCATAAGAGCCTTGTGTATAAGGTTCTCTGGGCCAATAAGCAGTTAGCGGTTTACCCAGGTAGACACGACTGATACTGGGAAAAACATTCTCTAATTCTGTTAGCAGTTTTTGAGCTTGAGATTCAGATCGTAATAACCCTAAGGGTAAACTTTGTTGACCACCAGTAAAATTAGTGAGTATACCATTTGAACCTGCTTGATAACGAGAAGCTTCCCAAATAGTTTGAAAGCTTTGGTCGGTAGAGACAAATCCAGTTGAGTGATAGCGCGTGCGCCAAACACGTTTATCATAGCCAGTAATTAGCTTAGCATTGTTACCATAACCTAATTGAGTGATCGCTTTGTTTTTCACTGCTGGCAAATCGACATTTAATGAAACTTGTCGTAAAGTACTAAACGGTAGTGCCAGCAAAATTCGCTCGTAAATTCTCTCACTAGAGTGCAAACCAGAACGTAAACTGACTTGGTAAGTGCCATCGCTTCGAGTTTTGATAGCTTCTAATTGGGTCCCTGTTTCAATAGAATTCGTCAAGAATCGCGCTAACAAACGAGGGACTTGGTCATTTCCACCAACAATCTGATAACGTTCATCACTTTCACTAGAGAGCTGCAAGCTGCTAGTATCTGTACCAATAAAAAGCAGCATATTCAGGCTAGACTGCTCCTTAGCTTCTCGACCGTATAAACTAGTATAAGCAACTTGTATTTTCTCACTCAGAAGAGGGTGAATTCGTGCTGCGTCTAAGTACTGAGTGATAGAGATATTATCCAATTTAATAGCAACCTGATTGCGAGTGCGATAAGTGATAGAAGTGATAGGTCTGTTGCCAAGAGTAGCTAAATCCTGCTTAATCTTCTGTGTTAATGGAGCGAACCACTGTAAAAATTCTTTGTCGGAAATTTTCTGTCCTTGAAAATACGATATTTCCTGTATCAAATCCTTATCGGCTGCATACAAATCTGCAATTTGTAAACCTAATTCCTGTACTAAAGAGCGTAAACTAGTGTGGTTTGTGTCGATAAATTCTCCACCCAAGTCTACAGGTATAGACGTACCAGCAATATTTTGGGCTGTAAACATTCGACCACCAACACGATTTCTTGCTTCGACGATATCTACAGGCACTCCAGCTTGAGAAAGGCGGTAAGCAGCTACGAGTCCAGCAATTCCTGTACCTACTACCAAGACTTTGGGAATGGTAGCATATGCGGCAGAGTCAGATCCACCATGCCACGTCACGGCACTGATAGCACTTGCTAATCCTAAACTTCCATATATGAAATGACGACGAGTGGTTTTTTGTTGGAGAATATCAAATATTTCGTCCGCAGGAATTCCTGTTTCTAGAGATGCCCTGGTGATTTTATAAGCTCGCCGTAATGATGCTATCAACGCCGCTCTCGCCATTAGGTTTGCCTTTATCTTTTCAACTGTGTTTACTGGACTTTAGACTAGTTCGCGGTACGAAACTCCAAACATTTGCAGGGATTGACTTCTGTTAAATCTAGAGCTTCCCCTCACTACTGTTAAGTTTTAACTACTAAGGGTGAACAAAGATGACTCACTTGAATTTTAAACAATATTGGTGTTATGAGGTGAGCTAAAACCAAGCTACACAAGCGTAATAATGTGATAAAGTACGAGTCTCCACAAAAACTCATCCATGTCACAAGATATTACCGTTGAATTCCGCGATGTCACCTTAAGCCGTAACCATCGCCCTTTGGTGTCAAATCTCAATTTCACCATTCGCCGGGGAGAAGCACTGATATTACTTGGACGGAGTGGCAGTGGTAAAACCACTACAATGAAATTAATCAACCGCCTCTTTACCCCTACGCAAGGCGAAGTGTTATTTGAAGGCAGGAGTACAACCCAGTGGAATGAAATTAAGCTCCGGCGCAAGATTGGTTATGTCATTCAAGAAACTGGTTTATTTCCTCATTTCACTGTGGAACGCAATGTGGGTTTAGTGCCTTCTTTAGAAGGTTGGAAACCCAAACAAATCAAAACGCGAGCTTATGAATTATTGCATTTAGTCGGTTTAGATCCAGACAAATTTGCTCAAAGATATCCCCACGAACTTTCTGGAGGGCAAAGACAGCGCGTTGGGGTGGCAAGGGCATTAGCAGCCGATCCGCCTGTATTATTAATGGATGAACCTTTTGGTGCACTCGATCCGATTACACGGTTAGAACTTCAACAAGAATTTAAGCGCCTACAGCAGGAATTAGGCAAGACAGTCGTGTTTGTAACTCACGATATTCAAGAAGCTTTTGTTTTGGCATCGAGAATTGGGTTAATGCATGGGGGAGAATTGGTAGTGTTGGGTACAACTGAGGAATTTTTGCAATCCCAACATCCAGAAGCCCTTGCCTTTCTTCAATGTCTTAAAACTTATGAACTTCAATGACTTCTTTTTGATTAAGTATGCCCCAGAAATCTTACAACACACCTGGGAGCACTTACTGCTGGTAGGGATTTCTATCGGGATTGCCACTCTTGTCGGTATTCCACTAGGGATATTAATTACCCGTCGAAAGAACCTCCGTCAACCAATTCTCATCATTGCAAACATTCTGCAAACGATTCCCAGTTTGGCACTATTCGGCTTACTCATTCCCGTACCTGTAATTGGCGGGATTGGCGCAACGCCTGCTATTTTTTCTCTAATTCTGTATTCTTTATTGCCAATTATTCGCAATACGTACACTGGTATTACTGGTGTCGATCCAGCCATTCGCGAAGCAGGACGCGGGATGGGAATGACTGATAAAGAACTATTATTACAGGTGGAGATTCCTTTGGCAATGGGAGTAATTTTGGCGGGGGTGCGGGTGGCAACGGTGATTGGTATTGGTATTGCAACTATTGCAGCTGCCATCGGTGCTGGTGGTTTAGGGGAGTTGATTTTTCGCGGTATTTCCGCCGTGAACAATCAGTTGATATTAGCCGGTGCGATTCCAGCAGCAGTTATTGCTTTAGTGGCAGATTGGGCAATTGGTTGGATGGAGCAAAGGTTGGCAGTTAAAGGTAAGAGTTAGATGAACCGCGAAGACACTTCGTGTCGGGAGCAGGGTAGGCGCAAAAAAGGCGAAGAAACATAATGAAGAGATTTTTTACGTTTTGCTTTTTAACTTTTGCTTTGGTGTTAGTCATCGCCAGCTGTAATCATACGTCAAATAGTGGCGGTGGTGATATTGTTGTTGCTTCTAAAGGTTTTACTGAGCAAGATATTTTAAGCGAAATTCTAGCACAACAAATTGAAGCATCAACTCATTTAAAGGTTGAACGCCGTCGCTTTACTAGTACTTTGGTGACTCATGACGCGATCGCATCTGGCAAAGTTGATGCTTATATTGAGTATACGGGCACGGCGTCTACTGTTATTTTAAAACAAAAGGTGATTCACGATCCAAAGGTGCTTTACGAAAAGCTAAAACAAGATTACGCTCAAAAGTTTCATCTGGAAGTGATGCCATCTTTGGGCTTTGAAGATACTTTTGCCATGGTTATACGGGGTGAGGAGGCAAGACGTTATCATATTCAAACTCTGTCAGAAGCTGCTAAATATACACCTCAGTGGCGTGCCGGTTTCGGTTATGAATTTGTAGAACGAGAAGATGGTTTTCCTGGTTTGGCTAAAACTTATGGAATACGTTTTGCCCAATCTCCTCGCATTATGGATTTGGGATTAATCTATCGAGCAATAGAGCAAAAGCTAGTTAATATGATTGATGGGAATTCTACAGATGGGCAAATTTCTCGTTTAGGTTTAGTCGTTCTTAAGGACGATTTGCATTATTTTCCCCCATACGAAGCTACACCAATTATGCGTCAAGACACTTTAAAGAAGTATCCTCAAGTCAGACAAGCGATCGCCCAACTGAGTGGCAGAATTTCCACAGAAGATATGCGGCGATTAAATTATTTGGTTGAGGGCGAGTTTCGTGATATTAAAGATGTTGCTAGAGAGTTTCTCCATACTAAGGGTTTAACTTCTGCTAAGTAAATCCATTTCCAGAAAGGCAATTTTTTGTCTATTCTTTTTGGATCTAGAATAACAGGCTAAGTATTTAGCCATCAGCCTGTAAATAGCAAAGCACAAACAAACCAATCTGGTTCAGTAAAGGCTAATTGCAAAATGTTTCAACACCTTAATCAATCGTCAGGGCTTTCTGTGTAGGGTACAACCGTTCGCCCCTACATGAAGATTGGGAGCGCATTCTTTTTTCAACTTGGTATAAAATAATTAACTAATGTATAGACGCGCATAGCTATACTCTGGTAAAATATCTTATATTACTCCCTTCCCGCTATACATGAATACCGATATATAAAACCGCCAAGTCCAGTCGGACACGCTCCTTGTCACGCTTGCTTCCCCGAAGGGGTACAAAGCAGCGTCTCCGCTACTGAGAAGAGAAGACGCTCTTGTACGCCAAGTTTGAAGATCAAGAAGATAGGTAATCTGACAGCGGTTCGGGAGTAGATGATATATTCACTCTCTCATCTACTAAGAAGTTGCCAGTATGAACAAGAATTTACTTAAGAATCTTAAAATATCTATAAAGACTTTAATCCTAGGAACGTTTATAGCTGGTGGTAGTGTTTTGGGACAAACATTAAATCTGCCACCAAACTTGATTAAATTCAATTCACCAGAAGGCGAAAAGTTATTCCTTGAAAGTAAAGCTAGGGAAGATTTCTTTCCCCTAAGTATGCAGTTTGTTACACAAAACAATCAGGCATATTGTGGAGTTGCAAGTATGGTTATGGTGCTGAATAGCTTGCCAATTTCCGCGCCGGAAGCAACACAATATACTCCCTTTCATGTATTTAACCAAGAAAATTTCTTTAACAATCCAGCTACTCAAAAAATCCTTAGCCCAGATGTCGTTTCTCGACAAGGGATGACTCTCGATCAATTAGGTCAACTCACAGCAAGTTATGGTGTAAATGTTAAGGTTTACCATGCTAGTGACACCAGTTTAGAAGATTTTAGAAAGTTAGCAGTAGAGAATTTAAAACAAACAAAGAATTTTGTTCTAGTTAACTTTTTACGTAAAGAAATTGGTGAAGAAAAAGGCGGACATATCTCTCCACTAGCTGCATATAATGAGCAAACGGATAGATTTTTACTCATGGATGTTTCCCGTTATAAATATCCACCTGTTTGGGTGAAAACAGCAGATTTGTGGAAAGCAATGGCAACAGTTGATTCAGTCTCAAGCAAGACTAGAGGATTCATCTTAGTAAGTCACAACTAGAATACAACTCAGTATGAGCGTATTTCCTAAGGAGCCTTAAGTTAGTCGGTACCATAATTTGTATGTATGTATGTAACCTTTCTTAAAACTCTCCCCCCTTTTGCACCCCGACATGTATCTTTCATTCACTATGATAGGAATAAGCAATTATACAAATAAACCTCTAAGTGCTTTCTTTGTTTAAGAATTGCATGACAACTCGCTGTGTTATAAATTGTTGATTTTATTTAAGAGAATCAAGCAATTATTGATAAATTTCTAAAATTATGGCTCAATCTAGCATCAGGTGCTGCTAAAAGTTATTAACCCTAACTAAAGAATGCTGTTTAAAGGAGAAATAAATGCCCGGACACGATATTATTGTCATCGGAGCATCAGCAGGTGGAGTTGAAGCCTTAAGTCATCTGGTAAAAAATTTGCCGTCAGATTTGAATGCTGCTATATTCATAGTCCTTCACGTTCCATCCCACAGTACGAGTGTTCTGCCAAAAATTTTAAATAGGGCTAAAGGTTTACCTGTATCTCATGCAATACATGGCGAAGCTATTTTTCCAAAGCGAATTTACGTTGCCCCGCCAGACTACCACTTATTAATAAAATCTGGACACATGCACTTATCACGGGGTCCGAGAGAGAACAGCCATCGCCCAGCGATCGATCCCCTGTTTAGGAGTGCGGCTCGATACTACGGGCAAAGGGTAGTAGCTGTCATACTCACAGGTGCTCTTGACGATGGTACTGCCGGACTGATGGCGGTGAAACAGCAAGGAGGAGTAGCAGTCGTCCAGCACCCAGATGATGCGATGTATAGCGGAATGTCACGCAGTGCGATCGACAATGTAGAAGTTGACTACATCTTGCCACTGTCAGATATTCCAAATGAACTGGTAAATCTAGTTAACACCAAGGTGGAAGGCGAAGCAGAGAACCCTGTGTCCTCACAAATAGAATTTGAATCTGAAATCGCGGAACTAAATATGGAAGCAGTGGAAAACCCATCCAGACCTGGGAAGCCATCATCCTATTCCTGTCCGGACTGCGGGGGTACCCTTTGGGAAATAACAGAAAACAGTTTGTTGCGTTTTCGGTGTCACACAGGTCATGCTTTCTCAGGGGAATCTTTAATTGCAAGGCAATCCGATGCATTGGAGGATGCCCTGTGGATTGCTCTAAGGGCATTGGAGGAGAAAGCATCTCTCGCACATCGCATGGCTAAACGTTTGCAGAATCGCAGTAGCTCATTGTCAGCTCATAGATTGGAACAGAACGCGCAAGATGCCGAGCACAGTGCTGCTCTTATACGTGACTTACTCCTAAAACGAGATGACGAGTCTATAGCAGAACCACATATAAATCAAGAACAATGAAAGCGGCAATCAAGATGATAACTGATGGTTGCATTATACTAGTAGTAGCATCTGCTGGTGGACTAAAAGCTATAAGCGAGCTTTTAACAAACTTGCCTAAAGACTTTCCCACCTTAGTGTTGTCTTCCACAGATAAGGTATGTCATGTCCTCCTATAGTCATCGCTGATATAGATGAAAATGGTACCACAGAGTCATTTACAGCAATCTATGGGCGAGAGAATGAATCTCAAACTTTGTTAAATATTTATATTTAGTATATGCATAAATAATAGCTGGTTGTATAATCTTATTTACTCTAAGCTCCATATTTTATAAACTAAATATACTGTTAGATGAGTACAAAAGCTCAATGACCAAGAACCATCTTTAAAAGTAAAAAAGTAAATTTATTTGTCTATAATCATCAGTGATAAAAGTTATAAAAGCTACATGAGCAATACAGAGAGTTTCCCTGAATTCGAGGAGCTTTTAGATTACATTAAACTTAACCGTGGTTATGATTTCAGCGGCTACAAGCGTGCAAGCTTAACTCGTCGGATTCAGAAACGCTTACAAATATTGAGTATTGAAAGCTACACAGACTATGTTGATTATTTAGAGGTACATCCGGGTGAGTTTGTAGAGTTGTTTAACACGATTATGATCAACGTCACGGCTTTCTTCCGAGAACCAGAGTCTTGGGAGTACATAACAGACGAGATCGTAACTCGCATTATTGCAGCTAAGCAGTTTAACGACCCAATTCGGATATGGAGTGCTGGATGCGCTTCTGGAGAAGAAGCATACACCATAGCCATGTTGCTAGCGGAAGCTGTTGGCATGAAAGAGTACTCACAACGGGTAAAAGTCTTTGCGACAGACATAGATAGTGATGCGCTCAACTATGCTCGCCATGCGAGTTACAGTGCCAAGGAAGTTCAAAGCATTCCTGAAGCATTGCTCAAAAAGTACTTTGAGCGAATTGACAATCGCTATCTCGTCCAGAAAGAGTTACGGCGCTGCGTCATCTTTGGTCGTCACAATTTATTACAGGATGCACCCATCTCCAAAATTGACCTTCTTGTCTGCCGCAACACATTAATGTATTTCAACACTGAGACTCAAGGTAAAATATTTCACAAATTTCACTTTGCTTTAAATAATGGCGGCTATCTATTTTTGGGAAAAGCAGAAATGTTGTTGAGTCGCAATCACTTCTTCACTCCTATAGATTTGCGAAGACGAATCTTTACGAAACTCTCAAATGGTAGCATGCGCGAGATGCTTATAAGTATGGCTAACTCCTCCAACTCGCAACCCACCCCAGAAATTATTGACAAGATTCGTCTTTACGAAGCCGCATTTGAGATTGATCCTGTAGCCCAAATCGTGGTGAATCTGAATCACTTAGTCATACTAGCCAACGCTCAAGCTTGCAGTCTGTTTGATCTCAATCCCCAAAATCTGAATCGGCCCTTACAAGATTTAGAATTTTCCCACCGACTAGTGGAATTGCAATCTCATATTGACCAAGTTCTTAACAATCATCACACCTTAAATTTAAAGGATATTGAATGGTTTACTGCTGAGCGGGAAATAAGGAACTTGAATGTGCAAATCATGCGGTTGTTAGACAACAACACTAAGCAAGTGTTAGGTGTGCAAATTATCTTCAATGACGTTACTCATTTTAAACAGCTACAAAACGAGCTTGAGCAGTCCAATCAAGAGCTAGAAACTGCTTATGAGGAACTTCAGTCTACCAACGAAGAGTTGGAAACCACTAATGAGGAACTCCAATCCACTGTTGAGGAATTAGAAACTACTAACGAAGAACTTCAGTCTACTAACGAAGAACTGGAAACGATGAATGAAGAACTGCAATCCACCAACGAGGAATTGCAGACAATCAACGAAGAAGTACGCTTACGCAGCGAGGATCTCAACCGCGTCAATAGCTTTTTAGAATCAATCCTCACCAGCATTCGCGCTGGAGTGATTGTTCTCAACCCAGATTATCAGATCGCGATCTGGAACCGCAAGGCTGAAGATTTGTGGGGTTTACGCTTTGATGAAGTTTTTCTAAAGAATTTTATGAATCTGGATATCGGTTTACCCTTAGAGCCTCTCAGACAGCCACTACGGACAGTTATGACTGGGGAGTCAGAACAGTGTGAAATGATGCTGAATGCCAGGAATCGCCGTGGAAAGGCAATCCAGTGCCAAGTTATTTGTACTCCACTGATTCGGATCGAAGGAGAAATTCAGGGAATCATTTTATTGATAGAGGATTTTGAGCAAGTGGAAAATTTACCAGGAGTTTAAAGGAAGAATTTTTCTACCTTACACCCCTACTTGTACGTTAATAAATAATCCCTTCACTACTAATGACTAATGACTCTAGATAGAGTTTATATGTAGCTTACCTATTTACACTCTTAAGTAGATTGATAGATGACGGAGGCGATGATCGTGTGAACATGGATAAGTTTGCCCAGCAGATACAAGAGGTGCGCCAGCGTACAGAAGAATTAAATCAGCACGTTGGTCAGTCGTCTTCGCCGCAACCGGATTTGCTGGTGCAAGCTTTTGGGGAACTCCAATTCGCCTTAGATGAATTACGTGTGGCGGAAGAAGAGTTGCGTGTGCAGAATGACGAATTAGCGGTGGCTCGTGGCTTGATAGAACAAGAACGTCAGCGCTACATGGACTTGTTCGATTTTGCCCCAGATGGCTATTTGGTAACTGATGCCAACGGGACGATCTTGGAAGCAAACCGTGCTGCAGCTCACCAACTTCAGGTTTCAAAAAAGTTCCTCCAATGTAAACCGCTCGTCAATTTTATTCCTCAAGAAGAACGTCAAGCTTTTCGTACCCAACTGCTCCAATTACGCGATAAGGAGGGTTTGTATGACTGGGAAATTTGTATGCAATCGCGTGACGGTAATAAATTTGATTGTTCGTTAAGTGTAACCACTGTGCAGGATTTGCAGGGTAATTCTATTGGTTGGCGTTGGCTAATGCGTAACATTACCGCTCGCAAGCAAGCAGAGGAACAAATACGCTCGATTCAACTCCAGAATATGCAATTGCAAGAAGCAGCAAGGATAAAATCTCAATTTGTGGCAAATATGTCACATGAATTGCGTACCCCACTGCACGCGATTTTAGGTTTTTCTCAACTGCTGTTGCGCCGCTACTACGATCACTTCCCCCCTGAACTGAGAAGTATGGTGGAAAGAATTATTAGTAGTGGGAAACACCTACTAGCGCTGATCGAGGATATACTTGATTTCTCGACTCTAGAAGCTGGGAGGTTGAATCTGCAAAAGCAAGAATTTAACTTGGTGGAACTTGTAACTACAGTAACAGAAGAATTGCGTTTCTTGGCTGACCAGAAAAACTTAACCTTGGCTATTCACATTGATATCCAGAATCACAAGATTGTCAACGATAGCAATCGTGTCCGGCAAGTGTTGGTCAACTTACTATCTAACGCCATTAAGTTTACAGACACTGGTGGCGTGTTTGTAGAAGTGCAACAAGTCGGTCAAGACCGAGTGGCGTTGATGGTGAGGGATACTGGTATTGGTATCCCCGAAGATGAGTTAAAAAACATTTTCCAAGAGTTTAGGCAGGTCAATCAGTCCATCACACGCAGGCATGGTGGTACTGGTTTGGGACTGGCAATTGTTGACAAATTGCTACGTCTAATGAATGGAACAATCACTATTAAGAGTAAACTGGGCGAAGGTTCAACCTTTCGAGTAGAGTTACCACGGCAAGTTAGTTAATATTAAGACCCCCGACTTCGTAAAAGTTGTCGGGGGTCGGAGTCTTGCAGGACAATTAAGATGAAGGTTGTTCCTTAGATCCACGATGTTCTTTCATTTTTGCTTGCTGTTCTGGGGTAAGAATTGCCTGTATTTGCTGCCGTTGATCACGCATAATTTCGCGGGCTTGTTGTTTTTGCTCTTTTGAAAGATTGAGCGAGCGCAATACCTTCATTGGTGATTCATGAGAACCCTGACTTGCCGCTTTGAATTGTGTTTGTTGCTCAGGAGATAGGAGGGCAGCTATTTTCGTCTTGGTTTGCTCTCTAATCTGTTTCATTTGTGCTTTTTGCGCGTCAGTTAAATTAAGATCTGACCATTTCTCTGAAGTTTGAGCAACTTCAGTCGGGGCTGAAGCATCTGTTGCATCCTGGGTAGGGTTATTCTGAGAAACTTTGCCACCGGGAGATGAGAATTGACAACCTGCGGCAAGGATTGCGATCGCAGCAGAGCTTAATATAAGTTTGAATTCTAATTTATATTTCATAAATACGCCTCTTTTTGGAATTTTTTCTTTACCAACTGTGTTTTAGGATTTGAGTGGAGATGCCCCTAATTACTTATGGAGCGAGTTGAATCTGGAAAGATACTTTCACCTTTCCTCGCGGAAGTCCGTTACCATCCGTGTAAACGAGCTTCGTATGCTCGATGTTCGCGTTCCCGACGAATTTCTTCTGCCCGACGAGCTTCATATACTCGATGTTCGCGTTCCCAACGAATTTGTTCTGCCCGACGAATTTCGTGTTCCCGATGAATTCTATAATCTTGATAGGGAGTATCAGCTAGGGCAGGAGATACTGCTACACCACTTAAGGTGACTAAACTAACTGCACCTATCAGGATGAGAGGTTTGTTCAAATGCATAGTAGGTTTTCCTGACTATAAATGTTGAAAAATGCTTGTTGAATTCAAGCTATGTCCATCATAGAAATTCAGATTCAAAGACAACAGAGGTCGAAAGTCACGAATTTAACTATGATTAAAGTCATGTTTTTAACACATATAGTTAGCAAGCAGGGCTGTGAGACAGCGTTTCTCCCAACCATAAGATTATAGCATGTTTCACTTGAATCACATACATTAAAAAAATCTATAGCGCCTCTCATTTGTATCCAGTACAGAATCATAGCCCTCACCCCTGCTACTCTCCCAAATTTGGGAGAAGGGTGCCCTTCAAGAAACCTCTGGAGGGCACTCTGTATGTGACTAAAAAGAGAATTAATATATTTCGGTTGATATCTAATATCATGTTCGGTTGAACACTTATAATAATATTTGGAGTTGCGCGGTCTGCGCTCTCAAACTGTAAAGCGCGAAGACAGCGCAACTACGAACCCATCTTTTATTTATAACTCATTGACCGAACATGAGCGAATATACTTAAGACTGTCTGAACAGAGAATGAGCCAACAGGGCTGCCTGAGTGCGATCGCGCAAATTTAAACGACTGAGAATATTTGTGACATAATTTTTCACAGTATTCTCCGAAAGGAAAAGCGATTGGGCAATCTCACGGTTATTAGCTCCAGAAGCCATCAAACGCAGTACATCTAACTCTCTAGGTGTAAGTTGTGCCAATTCAGGGGGTTGCTCAATGGTAGAATCTCTTGGAGCAACGTACATTAGAGCTTTCTCAAACAATCCCGGACCTAGTTGAGTATGTCCTTTATAGACGGCTCTAATTGCCATCGCCAGTTCATCTGGTTCAGTATCCTTGAGCAGATAGCCTTTAGCGCCCAACCGCATCGCTTGCGAGACGTACTCATCGTCATCAAAAGTCGTCAAAACCAACACTTTCGTATCGGGATAGTGTTGAGCGATCACTCCAGTTGCCGCAACTCCATCCATTACAGGCATCCGGATATCCATTAACACAATATCGGGTTGCAGTGTGGGTATCTGTTCGAGCGCCCGTTGCCCATTTTCCGCCTCGCCGATCACTTGCATGTCTGGATTGGACTCAAGCATACTCTTGAGTCCCTCACGGATCAAAAATTGGTCGTCAACTAACAAGATCCGAATCATTTTTTCCACTAAATACAATTGACCGAAGCTTGTTAAGCTATTCGATTTTAGATGCGCGCATTAGCGGATTTTAGATTTATTCCACGAATCAATCTGTTCGCATGTACCATCAAGAAAATATCGGTGATTTTTTTGAAGATACAGATTTTTGTCTCTACACGCGCTCGACGCCTTACCCATGCAACTACATCTACTGTAGCACTGCTAATATTGTCATGGATGAATGCGCCCACCATTAATATGGTTTAGCCGGCGATCACCTGAATCGATGGTTATGAGGCATCTAACGCCGTGTTAGTAGTTTACCAAATTAATTTCTCGTTTTGTGGTGGACGATTTATGGCTCAATTTCAAGCACTCAAGTCTGACTACGAACGAGCACAACTTCTCAAAGAATGAATGACACCGCTCCCTTGGAATTAAAAATTAGAAATTAAAAAACTTGAAATACAAGAGTTTTGGCTGTTTGGGATGGTAGCTTTAGAGACAGCCATAATGTACTAAACATGTAGAGACGTTGCACTGGAACATCTCTACGTAACTAAAACTATGACAAATTCTTAACTAAAGCACATACTATCATCTCTTCTACAGAAAACTCCGCGAGAAAGAGATTTAGTCGTGGCTTCTTTACTCTTCATGGCGTAAATTCCATGCTGCACCAAAAGCTGCCCCAGCCCCGGCTACTAGTCCTGTACTCATTCCCTCTATAGTTTTGGTTATGGGGTCATGCGTTAAGCATTCACTTGTCACTGTACTAGCATGCAAGCAGATATTGCTCTGTGCCCAACTGGCGCTTCCTCCTAAAATGACACCAGTTACACTACAGGAAACAACAAGGAGCAGAAGACGTTTCGTTTTTCTATCCATAGATGGTTGTGTCAAATCGTGCAGATTGTAAGATACCACTTACTACTTTACACACCCGTGTTGATTTTGTCAGGATACCTCTACAGATAGATTGTGTATTTGGGGAATATAAATAAGGAACAATCCCCAATAACCCTTCTTTCCAATAACCCTTTACTTAATTTGGAAGTTGAAGGGTAAGCGGGCATACACACCTTGTGGGTCGTTCATTTTGTGTAGAATAGCGATCTCCTGTTGAAGATAAAGGAACTCTGCTGACAAAGGATCTGCTGATTTGAATTGCGCTTGATCGATTCCTAATGTGCTTCGTGTCTCTTGTGCCACCTGTCCGAACAGACGCTCTCCAAATGTGCCATACTTGGGATACTCTTGTAATTCCCAATTGTCTCCAAGATTTGCCTGTTTGGCAGCGTATTTGATAGCAGAATCTAGACCACCAATTTCATCTACCAAACCTATACCCTTGGCTGCTGTACCCGACCAAACTCGTCCTTGAGCAATTTCAGCCACTTTTTGCTCTGGAAGCTTTCGACCTTGAGCAACTTTGTTCAAGAATAAATTGTAAATTCGGTCAACACTGCGTTGGTAAAGAGCTAATTCCTCAGGAGATTTGGGGCGAGAGACAGTTTGGCTATCAGCGTATTTCCCTGTTTTCACCGTATCCCAAGTGATCCCGTGGTCATTTGCCAGCTTTTGGAAATTGAGTAAACGACCAAAAACACCTATCGAACCTGTAATTGTATTTGGTTCCGCAAAAATCCGGTTAGAATCAGTGGCAATCCAGTAGCCACCTGATGCAGCGAGATCGCCCATCGATACGACAACTGGTTTAGTCTGTCGAGTCAACCGGACTTCTCGCTGCATCACCTCTGCGGCCGTAGCGCTACCTCCTGGACTGTTGATCCTCAGTACAATTGCTTTCACATTACGATCCTGTCGCAGTCGGCGAAAGATTTTGGCAAAGCGATCGCCACCAACTTCTCCATTGTTCCCTTGACCATCAACAATTTCTCCTTCCGCATAAACAACAGCAACGCGATTCTTGGCGAAGCGCTCTCTTCCCACTGGTTTGTGATACACTTGTGCATAATTATTAAAACTGATTTGACGGAATGTCTTATCTTCAGTCTTGCTATCGGTCAATTGCTTCAGGTCAGTAACCACTTCATCAAAATATCCTATCTTATCGACCAAATGGCTGGCTCTGGCTCGATCTGCTGGCAACAAAGCCTGATTATCTGCGATCTCCTGCAACTGTTGTGGGTCAATTTTACGACTTGTTCCCACAGATGTCCGCCAATCCGTCCAAACATCATTCAACAATTTTTGAGTTTGCTCGCGGTTTTCTGGACTGAACTTTGTCAGTATAAACGGTTCCACTGCTCCCTTGAATTTTCCTTCCCGCACGATTTGAACGCCAACACCATACTTTTGCAAAGCCCCGGCTAGGAACATTGTTTGTATCCCCAAACCTTTAACTTCCATTTCTCCTAAAGGATTGAGCATAATCTTATCTGCAACGGAACTCAGGTAGTAATCTTTTTGATCCCACTCCATGCCGTATGCCACAACCTTTTTTCCTGTGGCGCGAAACTTCTCTAACGCCTGACGGACTTCCTTGAGAGTGGCAAAGCCAGTTGCACCAGCAACGGAAGGATGAGTAGCATCTAAGTATATACCGACAATTCGCTTGTCAAGCCGTGCTTGTTCTAAAGTATCAAGAACGGTACGGAGCGACATCTGATTGTTATCTTCTCCTGATAGTGCTTTCTGAAGAAACTCGCTAGAACTGGGTTCACTATCGCTAATATTCATTGATAAGTCAAAAACTAACACTGATTTATCTTTCACGGACGGAGCAGTTTCGCTAGAAGACACAGCTAACAGGAGCAAAAACAATCCGCCAGTTCCAAGCCCACAAAAAATTATCAGTCCTAGTAAGCTTCCAATTGCACTGGCAAAAGTTTGTTTAATAAAATTACGCATGATAACTAATTACTCAAAAGTTTTGTCGAGCGAGAACAAAAACACCTACAAAAGTTCCACATTTTTATCCATAGCTACTTCATTGGTAACACCCTCACAGCATTTGCTGCTACTCACCGATAAAGCAATATGGTGCCAGTTGCACAGGAGTCACCTCAATGGGAACTGGAGCAACGCACTCCATAATAGACTTAAAAGGGAGTACTTCGTCTTGGAGTGGCTAATAGGAAGTTAACAATTATTACTTCTGACACCTGTACGGGCAGGTTTCATCAGATCACTTACTAAGCGCCAAAATTGATCGGGAAAACCTGCCCCTACTCCTGACACCTGTACGGGCAGGTTTCATCAGATCACTTACTAAGCGCCAAAATTGATCGGGAAAACCTGCCCCTACTCCTATTGTCTTTGCTCTAAAGTTCCAGAATGCTTGAGATCGTTCAAAGTCGAGTTACCAGTGCAAAATAGTACTGTCGTGATTTCAGCAACTAAAACTTCAGCCAAATTGTGAAGTGCGCTTCCCGATTCAGCAGCAGCTTGCAAGAAAGGCATTGCCAAACCAGCGAGATCAGCACCCAAAGCGATCGCCATTGCTACGTCAAGTCCGTTACGCAATCCTCCTGACGCAATCAAGGGAATATCACTCTTCGCAGCACGAATACTCCTAATGCACTCCGCCGTAGGCAAACCCCAATCTGCAAATGTCGTCCCCAAACGTCGTTGTAAAGGATTGGACGCTCGTTCGCCTTCTACCTTCGCCCAAGATGTACCACCTGCACCAGCCACATCAATTGCCGTCACCCCAGCAGCGATCAGTTTCTCTGCCATTGCTGCCGAAATCCCATTACCAACTTCCTTAGCAATTACAGGCACTGGTAGCTTCTGGCATACTTGAGAAATTTTGTCAAGTAATCCTTTGAAGTTTGTATCACCTCGCGTTTGAATGCTCTCTTGCAGTGGGTTGAGGTGCAAAATTAGGGCATCAGCCTCTAAGATATCAATGATTCGGAGACATTGATCTAAACCGTAGTCATAGTTAAGTTGAACAGCACCCAAGTTGGCAAACAAGAGAACATCAGGAGCACACTTACGAACCGCAAAGGTATCGGCTAGCTGAGGTTTCTCCACCGCCACCCGTTGGGAACCTACACCCATCGCTAACTTATAGTGCTGGGCAACTTCCGCAAGACGATAGTTAATGATTCCCGCCTGCTCTGTTCCTCCAGTCATAGAAGAAATCACCAGTGGTGCGCCCACCCGCTTCCCCAAGAATGTAGTGCTAATGTCAATTTCATTGCGATCAAGTTCTGGTAGACAACAATGCGTGAAGCGATAGCGTTCTAATCCGTTCGTCGTCTGGTGGAATTGGACATCTTCTTCCAGGCAAATGCGGATGTGATCTGCTTTGCGCGACTGTGTTGCAATAGAAGGATTTGTAGAAGCGTTCACGGCTGGGTAGGACTCAAAGTTGTGTTGATTACATATTTTCTCAGTCTGGGTGATTTTGTCAGGTGAAGATAAACTCATAAGTCGATCTGCATAAAAAAATTTCTCTCATGTTCGTAGTGTCTATTGCTGGTTCCTATCGCAACTACGAGCTTTTGTCAAGAGCGCGAAGGGTATTATTGATAAACCTTGCGTATATTCTTAACGTTACACAACTCATCTTATAAATAGAATTTTATATGGAGGTTAGCGGACTCGAACCGCTGACATCCTGCTTGCAAAGCAGGCGCTCTACCAACTGAGCTAAACCCCCGTAAAATGAAATCAGGCTGTTGAATTTGTTTGTCCTGACTATCATAACTTAAATATTGTGATTTTGCACTACTAGGAGCGAAAAAAAATGACTATTATTGTTGCCGCACTTTATAAGTTTGTCAGACTCCCAGATTTTGCTGAGAAACAACACCCTTTAATGTCCCTTTGTAGAGAGGAAGGCGTCATGGGGACAATTTTGCTGGCACTTGAAGGCATCAACGGTACAATTGCAGGTTCACAAGACAGCGTTAACTCTGTTCTCTCTTTTTTACGTTCCGATCCTCGTCTGGCAGATTTGGAACACAAAGTGTCTGATGCTGATTTCCCGCCATTTAACCGTATGAAGGTACGTCTAAAAAAAGAAATTGTCACTATTGGCTTACCCGAAGTTGATCCCAATCAACAAGTCGGCGTTTATGTCCGTCCAAAAGACTGGAATGTCCTGATCAGCGATCCAGAAGTTACAATTGTTGACACCCGGAATGATTTTGAGGTGAATATGGGTACCTTTAAGCGATCGCAAAATCCTCAAACTCACTCGTTCAGTGAATTCCCAGATTACGTCCGCAACAACCTCGATCCCAAAACACACAAAAAGGTTGCCTTATTTTGTACTGGCGGTATCCGGTGTGAAAAAGCTTCATCCTTCATGTTGTCACAAGGGTTTGAAGAGGTTTATCACCTTAAAGGCGGGATTCTCAAATATTTGGAGGAAGTCCCAGAGTCGGAGAGTTTGTGGGAGGGAGAGTGTTTTGTTTTCGACGGGCGTATTGCCATCGCTTATCAAGGAGGGAGTGAGGAGTAGGAAATTCAATTAAAAATTAAAAATGCAAAATTTTTAATTTTTAATTCTTCCTTTCTCTTATTTTTAACTACGCTTCAACGCTAGTGTCAATCCATCTGCGATTGGTATTAAGCTGAGGGTGACGCGGTGATCCTGATGCAGCTTCTGGTTGAAGTTTCGCATTGTTTTGATTCTATTGTCTTGCACTTGAAAATCTGCAACTTGTCCTGACAAGAAGACGTTATCAATAGCAATAAGTCCACCCCGACGCACAAGTTCTAGAGATCGTTCGTAGTAACCATCGTAGCTAGTCTTATCGGCATCAATGAAAGCAAAATCAAAAGTACCTGCCTGTCCTGATTCTAGTAAGCGCTCTAGAGTTGAGAGTGCTGGGGCAATATGGAGGTCAATTTTATTCGCCACTCCTGCCAGCTGCCAATAGCGACGAGCGATCGCTGTATACTCTTCACTCACATCGCAGGCAACAACCTTACCCTCTGCTGGCAACGCTAATGCTACGACTAGAGAGCTGTAACCTGTAAAGACACCCACATCAAGGGTTTTCTTTGCCCCCATTAACTGCACAAGCATTGCCATAAACTGCCCTTGTTCTGGAGCTATCTGCATCCTACCCTGAGGATGCTGGGAAGTTTCCTGCCTCAGTTGGGTTAAGATTTCCGGTTCGCGTACAGAAATGGATAGTAAATAATCATGTAAATGTTTTTCGAGTCCTAGCGTTTGATTTGCCATTAGAGATGCGATCGCCTTGAAGTTTGAGAGCAGTTTATTGATCAATCTTGAGAAAAGCGTGTTTCCAAATCTAGTTATCGCTGATTGTTAACACCTAATAGCTGCATTCATGAGTATTTCACAACTTCCATAGAACTGAAGAAGGCAATTATTCATTTTTTCTTATTAAATATTAAACTATGAAAATCTATTTTTATGAATTGATATAAATCTTTGTAAAACTTGAAGAAGCTTGATTTTGGCTCTTTTGAGATTAGTAGTAAAAATAATATTTATAGAGTTGAATTCGATCATTGGTTAAAAATCCGTAAACTAAAATACAATAAAAAATTGAATCATAGTATATGACCGAGGAAAATATGAGTCGTCCAATAATTCTTGGTATTGTAGGTGACAGCGCCGCTGGTAAAACAACATTAACTAAGGGGATTGCTCAAGTACTCGGAGCAGAAAATGTCACAGTTATCTGTACGGACGATTACCACCGTTATGATCGCAAACAACGTGCTGAGATTGGGATTACAGCCCTCCATCCCGACTGTAACTATTTAGATATCATGCAGCAGCACCTGTCATTGCTTCGGACGGGACAGGCAATCCTGAAGCCAGTTTACAGTCACAAAACAGGCTCCTTTGAGCCGCCTGTATACATAAAACCAGGCAAATTTGTGATTGCTGAGGGATTGCTCGGTTATTCAACCCGTGCAACTCGCGATTGTTATGATATAAAAGTTTACCTCGCACCCCCTGAATCACTACGCGCCAAGTGGAAAGTCAAGCGAGATACACACAAACGGGGATATACGGAAGAACAGGTGTTGACAGAACTTAAAAAACGTCAACCAGACTCAGAAGAATTCATCCAGCCACAACGGCAATGGTCAGATATAGTGGTGAGTTTCTACCCTCCCACCGATGATTTGGATCAAACAAACGGACATCTAAATGTGCATTTAGTGCTGCGTCCCACTGTTCCCCATCCAGATTTTACACAGATTGTTAGCTCTGGTAACGGCAATTTTGAGTCAGCAATCCGCTTAGAACTAGACAGGGATATGGGTAAACCAGTTGATGTGCTGGAAGTGGATGGTCATGCCACTTTACAACAAGTTAATAAGCTAGAACAAATCATTTGTTCTGATATGCCTCACTTACGGAGTGTATGCGATCGCGAAAGCAACCCTGAGTTAGGTAAAATAGCTGGTACAACTGGGGAGTCACTTCAAAGTTATCCTCTCGCTCTTACCCAGCTTTTGATTACTTACCACATGCTCAAGGCAACACAAATCCATCAATGAGTAGGGGCGGGTTTAATCGAATCACTTGTCACTCTCAACGAAAAATCTTGCCAAACCCGCCCCTACACTGTCCTGGGGTTTAATCAAGATAACATGTAAAAATACGAAATCTTGTTAAACGCGCCCTTATATAAGAACAATTGTAAAAAATTATATATTTATTGAAATAGGCATAGGTTGACAAGTACGAGAGGGAAAACTGAAGATAAGTTAAAAATCATCCTTGATTATTCAAACTGCCTATGACTTATTGCCTCAGGATTGCTGACATACCTGTGACAGAGCGTCCGCGTGAACGATTATTAACATATGGTCCAAAAATTTTAGCCACAGCTGAGTTAATTGCAATTCTGCTAGGCCCCGGTCAAGGACACGGAAAGCTTTCTGCGGTGGGTTTAGGACAATACATCTTGCAAGAACTTAGCAAACACCAGCGCGACCCTTTGGTCGTTTTACGAGAAGTCAACGCCCCTGAATTAATTCAAATTCCCGGAATTGGTCCAGCGAAGGCGACAACAATTATGGCGGCAATTGAGTTAGGGAAAAGAGCATTTCAATCACGTCCGGGAGAAAATACAGTTATTGATAGCCCAGCTGCGGCAGCAGCTGCTCTCAGTCAAGACCTGATGTGGCAAACCAAGGAACGTTTTGCCGTAGTATTGTTAGATGTGAGAAATCGCTTGCTGGGAACACAAGTGATCACGATTGGCACAGCTACCGAAACCCTAGCACCGCCTCGGGAGATTTTTCGGGAAGTGATTCGTCAAGGTGCAACGCGAGTCATAGTAGCTCATAATCATCCTTCTGGAAACGTTGAACCCAGCAACGAAGATATCGAATTAACACGCCAACTTTTAGCCGGAGCGCAGTTTTTGGGCATTCCCCTTCTAGATCATGTTATTTTGGGTGATGGCAACCACCAAAGTCTACGGGACATAACAACTTTGTGGGATGATTATCCTCAGGGAGATTGAGGAATGAGGAGAGACAATAAGTAATATTATTATGTCCAGTTACTGACTTATCATAAAGACTGTAGGGCGCAGGGTGCAGGGTGCATTATAGAAACCAGATTTGCGGTTTTACACAGATCTCTTTTTTTATCAATAATCAACCGGACATGATAGAAAAGGTAAAAGAAAAAAGATTGTCTCTTTTTTGGTTCTTTTTACTTGTTAGTCTCCCTTTTCTCTGATTCTTGCAATTTAACGCTGCCTATGTTATTCTTAAAAATTACGGGCGATTAGCACAGGGGTAGCGCACTTCCTTCACACGGAAGGGGTCACTGGTTCAAATCCAGTATCGCCCATCAGTTGTATCGTGTACTTTCGCAAATTATATGTCGCGATTGGCACATCAATGTCGCTTTGATGGTTTTAATGTAAGTAGTCTAATTCCACTAAGTTTTCGCACTCTTGATGTCGCAGACTGTATTGATGTGAAGTTCATTCCACCACTTTTATAATATACTGACAAACTTGAACACCCTCAAAACTAATTTCTTCATTCTTCGTCACCCTACAAAAATCATCTTTTTTATCTCCAAAAACCTTTTTAATTACCCATCACCTCAGACAGCACAACTACTTCAATACCAGATAAAGCAGTTAACCGCCTATCATTAGTTAAAAAGGTTTCACAACCACTCAAAATTGCAGTAGCACCATGAATCGCATCTGGTAATCTCAGATTAGCCACAGCCCGCAATCTTGCTGCTTCAATCAACACATCCCGATCTACCGCAACAACTTCCAGCACTTCTGAACTTTGCAAAGCTTGTTGATAAACAGACTGTATTTTTAAATTTCCATCCATCAAAGGTTTAACCAACACCTCTGCTAAAGTCAGTTCGCTGGTAAAAGCTCTCAAATTGCCAGCATCGATATTATCAAAAAGCTGATTTAATTCATCAAGAAAATCAGCATAACCTTCTATCGCATAAATAAAAATATTAGTATCTAAATAAACTCTTTCCCCTCGAATAACATTTACAACGACCAAGCATCCCGCTCCCTACTCATAAAATCATCAACTACCTGCGGTGTATCAAAACAGCCTTTACCAATACCAATAATACTACGTAACGATTGCCTCTTTTTTGTTGCCGTCTCTACAATTACAATCACATCAACCTCAGTACCAACAGGTAATTCTGATGACTGAATATTGATAACGCCACCTGGTTTTACAACCACCTTTTGTCTAATAACTTGGTTCATCTTTTTATCCCCTATAATCTCTATGATGCTGCAAAAATCATCTCCTTAATCTCCAGCAACGCATCTCTCGGCTTACCCAAAATCTCAAGGGTCAAAAAATCTTTGATGCTGATGATATTGCTTGTCCTATCTAGTTAGTTGTCTTGAGTGTAATTTTGACCATTATTGGCGATCGCCCTTGTTCTTTTCAAGTGCTTTGTATTTTGGAATGCTGGTTGTGCTGTGGGATGTTTGGGGAAATTTTCAGCGCAATCAAATAGCTAAGGAATTTGGTTTGGATCAATTCCCTGAGAGCGGAGATATGATTCTAATCGTGCTGCTCGTTGACGTTCCTGTTCTAACCGCTCTGCTCCCCATAACAGCAAGTTACCATCAGCATCCCACCAACGTAACCAGTAGCCTGTGCGTTCGGCCTTTGTACCGTGCCAAATCCCAAGATAGAGATTTAATGAAGCTATCCAGTAGCGTTCATTTTCATCTGGCTGCTGTATTTGATACTGACTTTCCTGCAATTGTCGTATCTCGAGCGTACCTTCCTCTGGCTCAAAGATCATATAAACGGGTACTTGTAAAATCCGTTCGTAGAACCAAAGCTTACCGTATGGGTAGAAAGGTCGAAATGAGTACTCCCCACCGTCTGTTTCTGACAAAAACTCCATAATTACCGCCAGAGCATCTCCCTCCACACGGGGAGTATAGCTTCGACGCGTCCCTTGAGATTCCAGGGGTAAAACTTTAGGTACATATAACCAATCTGGTGCTTTGACAATCGTCTTGCCATTGACTGTGGCACATATACCCAGGTTAGAGGCAACCAGTCGTTCAGGAGTTAACAATCCGATTAACTCCATGCTTTCCCGTAGGGCGGCAGCTATGAGGGGTTGACTAGTATTTTCCACTGGTTCATCTGGTAAGAGATAATCTTCTGGGAGTTTCTCCCACTTTACTTGATAAGTGAGATGAGGAACTCCTGACTGGACTTGAGCAACGGTCATGGCTAAGATCTCAAAGAAAGTCGATCAGTTGTTAGCTAAAGATTTAATAATTTTGTTGGTACTTTGAAACGAACTTTTTTAGCTCGTCCAAATATAACCCGTTCAGAGGCTAAAAACGCCCTTCGTGTACAGAAAATTTACTATCAGCAATTTATAGCGGGTTTCGTTTGGATGAGGGACACCGCATTGTAAGGGCGAACGGCCGTTTGCCCCTACGAATCTACCTCACGAGCGTTGAAATCCGCTCTATTATTTGCCTTTTAGTACATTTTGACTTTTTAGTCCACAATAGCATAACTTTAGTACAAAAATACTATTTAAAAAATTTGGTATTACTTTTCACAAGTTTACTGAGTTTTCCAACTTACGAAGAAGCCAGTGATTCCATCAGGTGTGGTTTAATAGCGAACCATTCTTATCTCCCTAACTTATTGGGTATGCCTTCGCAACCACCGGGAATAGTACCTCTCATTTTTTCACCACACCAAGCACAACAGTAGTGACGTAGAGAGTCGGACATGCGTCGCACACCTGTGAAATTAATATTTTCTACAACGGCACCAGTGTGTTCTCCAGTTTGGTAGTTTGGGGGTTCTGTGCGACTGCGAGGTGATGCGACTTCAGCTGAACCATAGAATAGCCGAACCGCGTTGAGGTCAGCACCACTGAGATTGGCCTCATATAATATAGTGCGGGAAAGGTTAGCTTTAACCAAGTCACACTCGCTCAGATCAGCGCGGACAAGATTTGCTTCCGAGATGTCAGTCCAACGCAAATCTGTACCCGCAAGGTTTGCGCTTGCAAGCATAACTCCTAAATCGATAACGCGCAAACCATCAACACGATCTTCGGCGTAACCACCACAACCATCAAGAATAGCGCGACCAAGGTGACGATCGCGTTTGAGCGGTGTCAGCAATTTGGAGCGCGAGAGAAAGCGGAGAATTTTTGCTTTGCCACTGCCATCGACACTACTCAGGATTGCTGCTGTGCGCCCTGCGGCGATCGCCCTTTCTTGCGGCCAATCTTCTAATAATCCTTCTTCATCTAATACCAAATCGGAGACCCCTTGGAAATAGGAATCAATAGTTTGTTGCTGGGTGATAATGTTTTGCTGAACAGTCAGCAAGTTTTGCTGAATTGTCAAGTCTTTGGAAATTACGTACTGTCGCCAAGCTATATAAACTGCGACGACGGCAATCAAAATTTGCCCCAAAGCACCAAACCATTCTGCTAATGTGCCGGAAGCTTCCCAGTTAACCTTACGTCCCCAGTCTAATAGGCGATCGCCCACACCAGAGAACTTGATCGAACCAATCAAGGCGACGATTACTCCCAAAAACGCAATAAACAGCGAGCGTTCTCGGAATGAAAACCATTTGTCTATGAGAATTTGCAACCAAGGTAACAGTACTTTTAGGGATAGTAGCAAAGCGCATAGTATTCCCAAATCGCCAACTATCCAGTTATTCAAAATTAATCCAATAATGGTGATGGCGATCGCTACAAGAATGAGTAAGGATATGATCGGTTTAACACTAACAGCGTCAATAGGGCGTTTTTCACCTAAAAGTACTTTTTGTAGATTTGCTGTACTGTGCGGCGACTGTAGCGATGCGATCGCAGCTAAGGCTTGTTGAGTAGTTTGTCCTTCAGCAAGCAGGCTATTCTCAGTTGCACCGTCAAAATCATCTGCTTGTAAGTCGTGTTCAACATTAGTGTCTGAGGGATGAGACTGGGATGAGTTGGAGTTGGAGTCAATCGGCATGTTTATATTTTAGAAAGCATTTAGCTCTCAACAGTCAGCGATCATGCTGTACAAAATGAATTGTATCAATCTTCAGACTTCAGCTTAACTCTGACCAGTCATAACACTGCGATCGCTTGCTCTAGGCTGAATCCTTACTATTTTGGCATTCCTCAGCCTGAAATTCTGATTTCGCCAGTGAGCAAACGCATATGCTGTAGCGAAAAGCTGATGTATTATCAGTACGCGCTCTTCTCCTTGCAATTGAACAATCGAACATGAAAAAACTGTTAATTACGGGTTCCAGTGGCTTTTTAGGTTGGCATCTTTGTCAGTTAGCAAAGCAAGAATGGGAAGTTTCTGGGACATATTTTTCTCATTCATTAGAAATTACTGGCATAAATATGCTTAAAGTTAACTTGACAAATTTTCAACAGCTTCAACAGATATTTATTGAAATTCAACCAGCAGCAGTTATTCATACAGCAGCACTATCTCAACCTAATTTTTGTCAAACTCACTCAGATGAATCACACGCAATTAATGTAATAGCATCTTGCAATATCGCTGGACTTTGTGCAGATTATTCTATTCCTTGCGTTTTTACATCAACTGACTTAGTTTTTGATGGCTTAAATGCTCCCTACAAGGAAACAGATCCCGTAAGTCCTGTCAACATTTACGGAGAGCAAAAAGTGATGGCTGAGGAAGGTATGCTAGAACGTTACCCCCTAACCGCAGTCTGTCGGATGCCATTGATGTTTGGCATGGCAACACCAACAGCCACAAGCTTTATACAGTCGTTTATTCAAACTTTAAAAGAGGGAAAGGAATTAAATTTATTTATAGACGAATTTCGCACTCCAGTTAGTGGAAAAACTGCGGCAAAAGGACTGTTATTAGCTTTGGAAAAAGTTAACGGACGCATTCACTTAGGTGGAAAAGAGCGGATATCGCGTTATGATTTTGGTCGTTTATTAGTGGAAGTATTTCAACTCCCAACCGATCAACTTAAAGCTTGCCGACAACAAGATGTGAAAATGGCAGCACCTCGACCTGGTGATGTTTCTTTAAATAGTACCAAGGCTTTTGCTTTAGGCTATCAACCTCCATCCCTACTCGAAGAATTAGTAGGGTGTGCTAACGCAGTCTAATCAGGAACAAAACCCAACCTAACCACCATTGTCTTAATATGGTGAAAGAAACAACCTGAAAAAAGTCCCAAGGAGAAAATTTTGGCAGCCCTTACTGACATTAGCACATTGATCACAAGTGATCCTAACCTTCATAGTGGTCGTCCGATCATTACCGGAACAGGAACATCTGTGCGCCGAATAGCTAGCTTATATAATCAAGGTAACAACGCCGAAGAAATAGCGAGACGGTTAAATCACTTGAGCATTACTCAAATTTATGCGGCTTTAACCTATTATCATGCCAATCGAGATGAAATCGATGAAGATATAGCAGCAGAAAAAACAGCTTATGAACAATTAGCAAAACAACATAATCAGCAAGCTTCATCTCCAAAATGACCAAGATTCATCTTTATTTAGATGAAGATACGATGGACAGAGATCTTCTAGACGCTTTACGCCTTCGTCATGTAGATGTTTTATCGACTAATGAAGCTCAAATGTCTTCGCGTAACGATGAAGAACAATTAAAATGGGCATTAGATAATCAGCGTGTTATTTATAGCTTTAATGTTAGAGATTTTTACAAAATTCATACTAATTTAGTGAAACAAGGACAACGACACGCAGGTATCACATTTTAGGGGTTCAAAATTATTCGATTGGCGAGCAAATGCGTCGGATTTTAAGAATAATTGCCACTAAATCAGCACAAGAGATGCAAAATCAAGTAGAATTTTTGAGTGCTTGGGATGAACAATAGTGCGATCACGTTCGCGGCTTTTATGACCCTTACAGTTAATCAAGTGTTTGGCTGGTTAAAAATGAGGCAATAATTTTTGAGATCTCGCCGAATGGCACGCAAGGGTAAGCCACAAAGCAGTTAGATCAAGTTGTCTGTAAAGTCCACCACTAACCGCAAAGCGGTATAGTGGCTTGTTGACTAACTCTCTACTTATGCGAAGAGCGCACCCTATTCCTACTAATTTGAATACGCCTCCATTGGCAGACAAGAGCAAACAAAATTCCTGTCGCCATAAGCGTTGTCAACGCGACCGACACTAGGCCAGAATTTGTGGTCACGAGTCCAAGGTGCGGGGTAAGCAGCTTGTTCGCGAGAGTAAGGATGGTTCCACTCTCCAACGATTAAACTTTCTGCTGTGTGAGGTGCATTTTTCAAGAGATTATCTTGGGGATCGACCTTACCAGACTCAATTTCCGCGATTTCTGCGCGGATGGCAATCATGGCATCGCAGAAACGATCCAACTCTTCTTTGGATTCGCTTTCTGTTGGTTCCACCATAATTGTACCTGCTACAGGCCAGGAAACTGTTGGTGCATGGAAACCATAATCCATGAGCCGCTTGGCTACGTCATCGATTTCGATCCCCGCAGATTTTTTGAGCGATCGCAAATCCAAAATGCACTCATGGGCGACTAAACCATTTTTCCCCTTATACAAAACGGGATAATATTGCTCAAGTCTACGAGCGATATAGTTAGCATTGAGAATTGCCACCTTCGTTGCTTCCGTCAAACCCTCTGCACCCATCATGGCAATGTACATCCAAGAAATGACCAGGATACTAGCACTTCCCCAAGGTGCAGCAGAAACAGCACCGGGCGATTTTTGATTTGGCAAAAAGCTGCTTAGAGCGAAACCCTCAGTCGCAAATTTTCCAAAACGGATTTTGGATTTTGGATGAGAAATTTCTTCTTTCCCATTCCCAATTCCCAATTCCTGATTACCTATTACAGGATGTCCGGGCAAAAACTCTACCAGATGCTGTACAACGCCGATTGGTCCCATACCAGGGCCACCGCCACCGTGGGGTATACAGAATGTTTTGTGCAGGTTCAAGTGACAGACATCAGCGCCAATATCTCCTGGACGACAAAGTCCAACTTGGGCGTTCATATTTGCCCCATCCATGTAAACTTGTCCACCGTGAGTATGGATAACAGCACAGATTTCCTGAATTTGCTCCTCGAACACACCGTGAGTTGAGGGATATGTCACCATCAATGCTGCGAGTTCTTTGCTATGCTTTTCGGCCTTAGCCTTAAGATCGTCAAGATCAACATTACCTTCATAATCACAAGCAACAGTAACAACCTTCATTCCGCACATCACCGCGCTTGCAGGATTTGTTCCATGTGCTGAAGAGGGAATCAAACAGATATTACGGTGTCCTTCATCACGACTTTCATGATACCTACGGATTACCAAAAGTCCCGTGTATTCTCCTTGAGAACCAGCATTTGGTTGTAGGGAAATTCCTGCAAACCCCGTGATTTCAGCAAGCCATTCTTCCAGCTGCTGGAACATAATTTGATAACCCCGCGTTTGCGACAGGGGTGCAAAAGGATGAATTTTGCTAAACTCAGCCCAACTGACTGGGATCATCTCAGATGTCGCATTTAGCTTCATTGTGCATGAGCCTAAAGGAATCATTGATGTCGTCAAAGACAAATCCTTAGTTTCTAGCTGATGAAGATAGCGCAGTAACTCAGTTTCTGAGTGATAGCGGTTGAAGATGGGGTGGGTGAGATAAGTGCTGGTACGGGGGAACAACAAAGAAACAGAGGGGGATGAGAGAGAGGTTAATTCTTCTAAAGTAAAGGGTACCTCGTTGCCAATCGCGAAAATTTGCCACAAATCGATTAAATCTTGCTCTGTCGTAGTTTCGTCAAGGGAAATACCTACAGTATCCTGAGCAAAAATTCGTATATTAATTTTGTGCTTTTCGCAAGCTTCTAAAATGTCTTCTAGAGAATGTGTTCCTAATTCTACCCGTAATGTGTCAAAGAAATTTTCGGAACTAATACTGTAACCCAGTCGCTTCAATCCTTCTGCCAGTTTTACAGCCATGAAGTGGATCTTCTCAGCAATTTTCCGTATGCCAGTCGGACCGTGATATACCGCATACGCACTTGCCATCACAGCTAATAGCACTTGTGCCGTACAAATATTGCTGGTGGCTTTTTCACGGCGGATGTGCTGTTCGCGGGTTTGTAAGGTCAAACGCAACGCAGTTTTTCCATAAGCATCTTTTGATACACCGACGATTCGTCCGGGAATCTGCCGCTTGTACTCTTCTTTGGTGGCAAAATAAGCTGCATGAGGTCCCCCATAGCCTAAAGGAATACCAAAGCGTTGCGTACTTCCCACAGCAATATCAGCCCCAAATTCACCAGGGGGTGTTAGGAGAGTTAGGCTTAAGGGGTCTGCGGCTACCGTCACTAAAGCACCCGTAGCATGGGATTCTTTTACAAAAGCCCGGTAGTCGTAGATTGTGCCGTCATTAGCAGGATATTGTAGAATTGCGCCAAAAATCGGTTGCGAAAAATCAAAAGTTTGATGGTTCCCGACAATAATGTTGATTCCCAAAGGTTTAGCCCGTGTTTGTATCACCTCAATAGTTTGGGGATGACAGTCACGAGAAACGAAATAGCTATTTGCTTTATTTTTACAAAAACCATAGCTCATACTCATAGCTTCTGCTGCTGCTGTGGCTTCGTCGAGTAACGAAGCATTAGCAATTTCCAAACCAGTCAAGTCGATAATCATGGTTTGAAAATTAAGCAGTGCTTCTAGTCGTCCTTGAGCAATTTCCGGTTGATAAGGGGTGTAGGCAGTGTACCAACCGGGATTTTCCAAGATGTTGCGCCCAATTACGGGTGGGGTTATACAGTCGTAATATCCCATACCAATGAACGAGCGAAAAACTTGATTTTTTAAAGCTATTTCTTTTAACCTAGCAAGCGCAGCGTATTCGCTGAATGAGCCTGGCAACTGTAATGGTTGTAACAGCCGGATTGAGCGCGGTACCGTTTGGTCAATAAAATCGTCAAGGGATTCTAGGGTTTTATCATTATCAGGCTGTAGCTTGGAGGATAATGTCTGCTCATTGCTGTAGGTATTGCCCAGTACCTCAAGCATTTGCTGAACATCATCTGATGATGGTCCAATGTGCCGTTCTTTAAAGGAACTTAACATTTGGCTTTCCCCCAGGATCTGCTGATAGCTTGACTGAGGACGAGGGGCGTTAATTACCACAAATTGCTCTCCAGACGCGACTAATTCATATTTTGCAACAAATATATGAGAAGCATCGGGTTTAAGCGACCAGTTTATCTAAATTTCATGAAGTTTTTCTAAAGAAGTCAGGAGTCAGGAGTCAGGAGTAGGAAACCGATAGTGCCCTCTGCTCCTTCTCTGCCTCTTTGCTCCTCTGCACGTTAGCGCGCAGACGCTACTCCCCTTCTACTTGAGCGCTATACTCATCTGCACTCATGATATCGTCAATATCACTGAGATCATTGACGCGAACTTTCAACAACCACCCCTCGCCGTAAGGATCTTCTGCAACTTGTTCGGGAGCTTCAATCATGGCATCATTACGTTCTATTACTGTGCCTGATACAGGTGAATTCAAGTCTTCAACCGCTTTGACCGATTCAATTGTGCCAAAGCTTTCTCCTTTGATTAAAGCGTCACTGACTTCTGGCAATTCCAAAAACACAATGTCACCCAATTGATCTACGGCAAAGGCACTAATGCCAATCGTCGCAATTTCACCCTCTAACCGCACATATTCATGAGTATCCAGGTACTTCAAATCTGAAGGATATTCGTTCATACATACCACTCCTGTTCCACAACAAAAACTATTATGCTTGATAACTAATAACAATTAGCAATTAGCCGTTCGTCATCCGATTTTTTGACCGATAAAATGGACGTTTAACGACAACTGCTGGGTAAGTATTGCCGCGAATTTCCACGAATAGGGGCTGACCGATAGTTGCTAGCTGGGTAGGAACGTAAGCTAAGGCGATCGGATAACCGAGTGTAGGTGATAGTGTACCACTGCTAACATCTCCAACTACTATATCTGTTGATAATACTCGGTAACCGTGACGGGCAATATTGCGTCCTTGCATCTGTAAACCTACCAGTCGGCGCTGAACTCCAGCAGATTTTTGTTGTTCCAAGGTTGACCTTCCAATAAAATCACCTTTAGTATCTAAGTGAACCAGCCAACCTAAACCAGCTTCTAAGGGAGTGGTGGTGTCGTCAATATCTTGCCCGTAAAGTGCCATTGCCGCTTCGAGTCTAAGGGTGTCTCTCGCACCCAAACCACAGGGAACAACACCAGCATTCAGAAGATTCTGCCACAATTCTATTCCCACATCTGGATCTAACATCACTTCAAATCCATCTTCCCCAGTGTAACCAGTGCGAGCAATAAATGCCGATTTCCCCAGTAATGTTGCCTCTAAATGCCCAAATCCCTTAACTGGAGTCAAGTCTTCAAGTACAAAAGATTGAAGGAAGCTACAAGCTTTTGGTCCTTGCACGGCAATTAAGACTTTTTCTCTTGAAAGGTCTTGAAATTCCACTCGCTTTAAGTCTAAGTGTTGCAATAACCATACTTTATCTTTGGTAGTAGTAGTCGCATTGACTATCAACACTCCTCGCTGTTCTCCAGTAGATTCTTCACCTTGGTAATAAAAAATGATGTCGTCTATGATCCCACTTAAGGGGTTTAACAATACACTGTATTGTGCTTGACCCTGTTGTAAGCGACTCAAGTCTGAAGGAACTAAAGGCTGTAGTTGGGAAATAAGGTCTTTAGAACGTAAGCTAAATTTGCCCATGTGGGAAATATCGAACATTCCTGCTGTATTTCTTACAGCTTCGTGTTCTCGACTAATCCCGATAAACTGTACAGGCATTTCCCAACCCCCAAAGTTGGTAAAGCGTGCTTTTAGTTCTTGTGCAAGGGAAAATAGAGGCGTTCGAGTCAGGGAAACGATTTCTTCAGGATTGGCCACAAGTTGTTTTGCTGTTGTAGATAAACTTCTTCATCCAGTATTACTGAGAAGACTCCACCTGACTCGCGATCGCTACCTTTTTACAAAACTCGCACTTTAACTACGCTAACCAACTCTTGCATTGCCTACCATAATTCATCGCCATCTACGAGGTTGAGCAAGCCCTAATCTCTCCAGTAAGGGTAGTTGACTGTATTATCTAACAGCCTCTGTAACTAAGTCGTTGAGGGAAGAGTCTTCTTGTGGAGAAACGTTTTTCAAATCTTTATATTCTTTATCTAAAAAAACAGACTGTTAATTGATGTATAATGATATCATGATAAAATTATGCACAGAATGAAAAACTCTAAAAAACAAAAAGTTTTAGCAGACTGAAGCGCAACAGCTTCAGAGATAAGGTTGTATTGAGAAGTCTTTTTCAGAACCTTCAATACGTATAATCGTCAAGGCTGGAAGCTGCTCAAGTAGCGTTACAGTTAGAAATAGTCGAGGAGGATAGGACTGTTCGAGCCAATCGAAGCCGAGGAGATTTCAAAAACAATCCCCCATGCCTCTTTTTGAAGCGGCACGGGGGAAACTGATTCAACAATACTGTAACAATCTTACTTGATGCCAAGAAGATTCAGGATGAGGAACAAACTTGCCGTGAATGAAGCGGCACCAAGCAGTGTACAAGCCGGCAGGGTTAGTATCCATGATAGTGCTATATTCTTAAGCGTTTCTGCCTGTAACCCAGAACCGCTTGCCGTCATTGTACCTGCTATACCAGACGAGAGTACGTGCGTGGTACTAACAGGTAGACCGAAGTGATCGGCAGCAGAAATTGTTGCCGCTGCCACTATTTCTGCCGATGCGCCCTGTCCGTAGGAAAGGTGTTCTTTACCGATCTTTTCACCCACCGTCACAACGATCCGCTTCCAACCAATCATCGTGCCAATACCTAGTGCAAAGGCGACAGCGACTTTAACGAAATTGGGAATGTACTTGGTTTCTGTATCCAATGTTTTCTCGTAGCCCTTCAAAGTCTTCTCCTCTTGGGGATTTGTCAGCACTTTTCCCTTGTCTAACTTGCCAATTGTTGAGGAGACGAGATACATATCGTTTCGTAATGCGCGGCGATCGCTATTTGAAAAACTTTGAAAACTCGTCTTGCCAGACAGCTTGTTCGTAATAGTGTTATTCTTAGCCGCCAGTGCTGGAAAGATTCCGTTGCTGGCTTTAACGTTTGGTTTCAAGAAGTTTGTAAGTTGGTTAGTTGCTTCTTGGTCGTTCACAGACACTCCAGACGACGCATATTGTGCCAGTACTGGAGCTACAGACTGTGACGCACTAAGTAGCGGAGCAACATTCGACGAATGAATATTCAATGCAAATGCACCAGGAAGGACGGCAACCAGGATCAGTGTCAACAGACCCATACCTTTTTGCCCGTCATTTGAACCGTGGGCAAAGCTAACAGAAGTACATGTTAAAATCAACAAAGCCCGAACCCAAGGCGGTGGAGCTTTCTTAGCATCTGCGGGTTGGTACAACTCGGGTCGTCGGATCAACGCCTTTGACAGCAGCAGCAGCCCTGCTGCACAAACGAACCCAACAACAGGTGAAACCAATAGCGCAGTGAAGACGTCCTGGACTGGTTTCCAGTTTAGACCCTCGTTTAAGGCATGACCCGATAGCAGTGCATGTCCTATACTGACACCCAGGATTGAACCAATCAGAGCGTGTGAACTCGAGTTTGGTAAGCCTACGTACCAAGTTCCAAAGTTCCAAATGATAGCTGAGATCAGAATGGAGAATATCATCGCGTAGCTTGGACCCGATCCAATAGTAGTTACCAAATCAATTGGTAAGAGTGCTACGACGGTATAAGCAACGGCTCCGCTCGATAGCAGCACACCAAGCAGGTTACAAATGCCGGACCAGACGACAGCGACGGTTGGCTTCAGCGAGTGAGTGTATATGACTGTGGCAACTGCATTAGCGGTATCGTGAAAACCGTTGATCGCTTCAAAAAAGAGCGCGAGTCCCACAGATAACACGAGAAGAAGAACAGTGCTAACTGTTACGGTCTCCCCAAAAAGGTTCATATGATGTTCTCCCTTGGTTAATGAAACTTATATAAGGTAAAACTCAGATTTCAAAATCCAAAACCATAAAATTTTTTGAGGCTCCAGTATGGTATTGCCGTATTCAAATATACTGTTATGCTGGAAGCGTTCGTCATCTAAAATCCTACCCATAAAAATATGGTATTAAAACTTGGATACAGTAGGCGAGTGTACTGCGTGCCTCGGTCCCATGTCACCATTGCTGTGCAAAACGCGCGATTTAAAAAACGTAATTTACATAGATGATATCAAGACATAAATTATACGCTCCTCCCAAATACGAGTGTAAATACGGTTCAAAAATTTGCCTATACATGACTTTCATGCAAGCCCCGAGTAGAAGCGTTTTTCCTCAATGTTGAATACGAACTTACATTAGATGATTAACATTTCTTCTGAAAAGAATAAGCTTTATTTTCCTCAAATAACGGTAAAGAAGTATTTAACATTTAATTAAGTAAAGTTTAAATTTCACTTATTGTTATAAATTCAGTCTATGTTTCAGAAACATTATTTGGTTTTCCTAAACTAAATCTACCGTTAGGTTATTGCATAATACAGGTAGGTAAGCTGTCTTTGTCTAGAACTTGCACTAAATAGCTGTTGCTAGTCATAGATCAGAAAAATACAGTTCACCAATGACGAAATCCCAATGTGCTTTATATAGTTAAATGTATAAGTATTGAGATTTATTAATTTGATATGATGAAATTTTGGCAAGTCCTAGCTGGATTGGTCTTATCTGTGGTTCTTTTTTTGTTTCCCCTACCTGCACAAGCAGCAAGTTCTTCGAGTGTTACCCGTTCTATAGGCAGTCAGGAACTTGAAAGCAAAAATTATTCCGGTCAAAGCTTAGTTGGGGCTGAGTATACTAATGTCAATCTAGAGCAAGCAAATTTTAGCAATGCTGATTTACGAGGAGGGGTATTTAACGGTTCAGTACTGAAGAAAGCAAATTTGCATTCCTCAGATTTCAGTAATGGCATAGCTTATCTAGTGGACTTTAAGGGTGCCGATCTCAGTGATGCAATTTTGGTAGAAGCAATGTTGTTGCGTTCTACATTTAATGATGTTGATATTACAGGTGCTGACTTTACCGATGCAGTTTTAGATGGTGCAGAAGTGAAAAAACTCTGTACTCGTGCTAGTGGTGTTAATTCTAAAACTGGTGTTTCTACTCGTGAGTCTTTAGGATGTAAATAACAAAGAGGCAGGGGAGCTATGGGTAATACGGGGAAGAAAAATCAGTTCTTTTTCCCTCTGCTGCTGTACGAGCGGGTTTGACATGTATATTGCATTTACCCAGATGTTATCTATACTAAATCCCCCCCTACCTGCTCCCCGCTTTCACTAATCATTTTGCAGTTGACAGATGACCATAGCAGAACAATTTCCCTTTAAATTTTGCCAATATGTTGAATTAGCTTATAAGTGTAATGATAATAGAGGAATGCCGAGTCGTTCTTATACATTAACGTATCCATCAGCCTAACCATGAGTAGTTCAACAGCGATGAGCCAGACTCTTGATATGCAGGGTTTGACCCAAGACGAGGTTTTACAACGACGGGCGGCTGGGCTTGGGAACGATGTGAAACTTCAGAGCAGCCGTTCCTATCGCCAGATTTTAAGAGAAAACGTCTTCACATTCATTAACGCAGTATTCTTTGGCATTAGCGTTGTCTTCGCTTTGCTGGGACGTTTTGGTGATGCCATATTGGTCGTGGTCGTTGTTTTCGGTGCAATGTTAGTCAATGTGTACCAGGAGATTTGGGCAAAACAGAAACTTGATCGCATTGCACTGCTCAATCGACCAAAAGCAAGCGTTTATCGGGATGGACGCGAGCAGGAAATCGATCCCTACGAGATTGTTGTCGGAGATATTTTCCCCCTCAGGGCAGGTGACCAAATTCTTGTAGATGGGCAAGTTATCGGTGAAGGGCGAATTGAAGTCGATGAATCCCTACTAACAGGGGAATCAGATTTAGTTCCCAAAGTTTCAGGTGAAACGGTTTTCTCAGGAAGTTTCTGTGTTAGTGGCAGTATCTGCTACGAAGCTCAAAAAGTAGGAACAGAAACAACAGCTTATCAACTCATGACAGGAGCGCGGGCTTACCGCCAAGTTTTGACCCCCCTCCAGCGTGAAATTAACATTGTCATCCGGGCTTTTCTCCTAACCGCCTGCTTTCTATGGATTTTGACAATTATCGGTTTTATCATCAATCAACATTCGCTCCAAGATTTGGTACAGCGTATTGCTGTCATAGCAGGCTTAGTTCCAGCTGGATTGCTGATCGCGATTACCTTAGCTTATGGTTTGGGTGCAGTGCGGATGTTGGGACAAGATATTTTGCTCCAGCAAGCGAATGCTATCGAATCACTTAGTAACGTTAACGTACTGTGTTTGGACAAGACAGGTACGTTGACAACTAACCAAATCAGCTTGCAGACCCTTTTTCCCATCGGGATTAGCCAAGAAAAATTACGGATTTTACTAGGCAACTTCGCCGTCAGTACTAGCGCTCCCAATAAAACAAGTGAAGCGATCGCAACAGCTTGTCGTGGACAAACAAAAACTGTCCAAGCTGAAGTCCCTTTTTCTTCAGCCCGAAAATGGAGTGCATTGGCCTTTAAGAATGGCGTTTACTTTTTAGGTGCACCAGAAATTCTGGAAGCATCAGTGTCGTTTACGCCTGAGATGCAAGAATTTATTCAAGCAGGCATCGAGCAAGGACTGCGCGTTGTTCTATTTGCTTGGAGCGCAGATACAACGGCACTGCAAACCGAGGCAGAAAAACCTAATTTACCGCAAAATCTCACACCGCTAGGAATTATACACTTTAGCGATGTGCTGCGACCAGAGGCAAGAGAGACGCTCGCAGGTTTTGCCCAAGCGGGTGTGGAACTGAAAGTGATTTCTGGCGACAACCCTCAGACTGTAGCAGCTTTAGCAAAACAAGCTGGTTTCAATCCAGACGTAAAGGTGGTTTCTGGGTTTGAACTGGCACAGATGGATCAGACGCAGTTTACCCAAGCGGCATTAAGTGGCACGATTTTTGGACGGATTACTCCAGAGCAAAAAGCTATGCTGGTAGAAGTGTTGCGAAATGCGGGACGTTACGTCGCCATGACTGGAGATGGAGTGAATGATGTCCTTTCGCTGAAACAGGCAAATTTATCGATCGCTATGGAAAGTGGCAGTAAAGCAACACGCGCAGTTGCAGATATTATTCTCTTGAAAGACTCCTTTAGTGCTTTACCCCATGCTTTGATCGAAGGACAGCGCATCCACAATGGTGTTCAAGATGCGATGAAACTTTTTATGGTTCGAGGTATTTGCATCACCTTGCTCATTTTTGCCGCCTCAGTTGTCACCAACAGTTTCCCTCTGGAAAACAAGCAAAGTGCCCTGATTGCTCTCATCGGTGTTGGTTTGCCAACAATAGTGACCCCTATTTGGGCTAAACCAGGTGTTGGCGATCGCCGGGGTGTTGTGCGATCGCTACTGCATTTTGTGATCCCAGCCAGCTTTAGCCTGACTCTAGTCGCTTTGTTAGTTTATTTACTTTTTCTAGTCTTTGCAGTACTGGATCTGCCTGCTGGTGCAAATCCATATCAAATCAACCGTACTATCCCTCGCACCGCCTTGACGACGATCTTGATTATGGGCCAACTGCTGTTAATTCCGTTTTTGAAACCTCCAACAACCGCTTGGGTTGGAGGTGAACCTTTAAGCGGCGACTGGCGATATTCGCTCATAACTCTCATGCTGCTCATCGTCTACTTCGTAATCGTTTCAATTCCTGCCAATCGGCATTTTTTCGAGTTAACACAACTGAGTCTTGCAAGTGATCTATTTATCGGCTTAGTCGCATTGGACTGGTGTTTGATCGTACGTTTTTTATGGCGAACTCGATTTTTCGATAGTTTCCTGGGTATTGATTTGAAATAATGATAAGAGCAATTAGTTAACAGCTAACTGCTCTTGAAATAAGTTTTCACCTGTTTTAAACTGTCTAGTTATTCCCGTCACGCTATACTACTATAATTAGTTATTTCTTGTTTACTAAACTATGATTATTTATTTTTCATCGCTCATAACAAATAACAATTAACACTCTAGATGAAGCATTCCAATACCCTTAATTCACAAAATAAATTTTCTGTTAGTGTCTGGGAAGGAGTTGGAATTACTGCGGCGACAATCGGACTTATCGTTTTTGCACTGATTGGTTTAAGTCTGAAAACCCTTCGTAATGCCTCCGATCCACAACGAGCAAAGACGATAGCTAACAGCCTAATAGAAGGTACAATTCCAGGCAATCTCCAATACGAGTTTGGTCTCAACTTTGCCAGCTTGAAGATTGCGATTATTACCGGTCTCCCTCCAGGCAGTGATTCAATTAACGATGATATCTCACCAGAGGTATCACTGATTGTTGCTAAAGCTCATGAAAGGCAACTTGAAGAACAACAAGAATCACCTATTAGTTCTATTGCTGCACTAGTTTCTTACTACCTTTCACGAGATCTACAAGTGAGTGCTTCTCACACAGAAAATAAAACGTTTTGTGGGAAAGTTGTTCCCGTGACAATTCAACAAGGAATATTAGTTTGGTCAGACAAGAAACCCTCTGTTTCTTCTATTCGTTACGATGCTAGCGTTTCGCTCGAGAGAAGTCGATTTTCTATAGCATTGCTGACAACAGGAAAAAACGCTCAAAAACAAGCAGAAACAATTTTTAATTCCCTTAAGTGCAAGTCTTAGTTATAAGTAGAGGAATAGCGAATAAAGTCAATAACTAAATGCGTAGGAATTTAAATCTGTAACAACTTGTTTATAAATCATATTAAATTCGGTTTGTTACCTATTGTATATACCCTCACCCCGTCAGGGCGGGGTGAGGGCGTTTTGTATGTGACTAAAACGAGTCCGCTATAGTTGAAAAAATTCTCAAGTGTTTAACGTTGATGAGTTATTTCAGGATTTAAGCATCGACTGAAATCGTCAAAAAATGACCAAATACAAAATACTTACCTTTTTAAGAAGGCAGAAGTACGAAGGCAGAAGGCAGCTATGTATCCCCATAAATGAATGCGCGGGGATTTAATAAGGACGCAGTATTCCGAAGCGCTACGCGTCTCGAAATACATATTTCCAACTTTATTCATAAATAAATTTAGGGGCTTTAAACCCTGTGGCATCGGGCAAATCCTTAGATCTCTTCCCTTCTGCCTTCTGCCCTCTGCCCTCTGCCTTTCTTCGGTAAGATGAGGGTGAGGGCCAGTTATTGTCACTATTTAAACAGATTTCATATCATAATAGGTTAACAATGATTGCCGCTTTTACTATGTCTAACGTAAAGTTTTGCGATCGCCGGAACATGGGGACACAAGGAAGCAGATATTTTTAAGCATCAAGCCTACACTCCTATATTTTTTGTCTTGATTCTAGATTTTTGGAGAATTTATGTCTAATAGTTTTCAATCTTGGAATGAGTTACTTGTTCATTTAGAGACGAAGAAATATAAAATTTCCGAAGCCTTGAAAAGCTCCATTACTGAGCTAAAAAATGATGCAATGCCAATTACACTGCAAAATGTATCAGAAAATAGCATTAGTCTAGTTTATTTAAGAAGTATAAATGCCAATCAGTTCTGGCAGACTCTTCCAGAGATAGGAAATTTTACTCAAATTTTAAATATTTCAACACATTTTTCCGTTATTAATAATCCAGTTATTACTATTAAAGATTTTCAAACCACCAAGCCCAGTTTTTATATCAAAATCCCACATGTACTCCAAGAAGAAGTCAGAAGTCTATTAAATAGTATTGAGGAATTATCTAATCTTACCAGTAATTTGTTAGTAGCTCCCGCTAATATTGAATTACAAATTTCACAAAATGAAATAAAATTCATCAATTTGGGTGAAATGAATATTAGTTCAATTATTAACCAAGTGGTAGCAGAACAAGGTATTGTAAGTAGCAAGCAGATACTCCGGGTTCTTAATTCTAGCTTGTTAATTCGAGATGATGTAAGTTTAGTCTTGTCAAATTTAGGAATTTATTTAAAGTTTGCCAACAATTGTCAATTAAACTTAGATGAAATTTTTAGCTTTAATAGTTCTGTTTCCTACATGAACACGGCACTCAATAGCATTATTTCCGAAATTTTTGGCAAGTCTGAAGTCACATTATCTACGCCAGAGTTGTGTCTTTTTAACAATCTTCACGCGCCAGAACTGAGTTTCAAAGGATTACTAAATTCCCAATATTTTATACTGAAATTTAGCGACAGAATTACATTAAACTATCAATTACATGCCGAACTTGATTTTAGTCGATTAACAAGTAGGATTCCTATCATTGAAGACTTGAAGTTAATTGACTCTGAACTGATTATAACTAATCTTGGCTATTCTTTCACACATCCAAAATTAGGTCGAATTAATTTAAGTAAAGGGGTGAACTTGATTGGAGATATTAATTTTGCCAATCTTGATACAAATTTTGGTAATTTCATTCACAGTAAGTTAGGAATTGGTTGTTTAAAAGTTTATATTAGCTTCGATTCTGCGGGATTAATAAGTTTAAAGGGTAATATTCATGGCAATATTCTGCTATTTTCTATTGAAAAATTTAATGCCACTTTTAGTAATATGCTCATCGGGTTAGATCTTGGATCTGATTTAAAGCCGAGCTTTGGATTAACTGGAAATCTAAACCTCCAAGGCTACGATCCCACCCAAAACCAAGAACCTACCTTATTTCTCTCTGGCAAACTTTCCCTCGAACCAAAATCTTTAACTGCATTCTTCTCTCAACAAGGTGAAAACTCCTGGTTAAATCCCTACGGATTGGTAGGAACTGAACTTCGCAATATCGCTTTTCAGGGAGGCGGGACTTATTTACCTCCCTACTTCGATAATTTTGGTTTCATTGGAGATTTGAAATGGGGAGAAATTGACCTTAACGTAGCATTCCTCATTGATACTAACGATCCTGAGAAATTAGCCTTAGTTTTAACTACTAATCAGGCAGTTAGCTTGGTAGATTTGTGGGAGGGACCAGTTGCTTGTTTCATTTTTAAACAAGCTAATTATCCAACTGATTTAGTTAGTAAAGCATTAGGGTTTTTAAACACTTTTCTTGATTTAAACATCGAATCTTTACGAGATGAGAATGGAAAACTCAATCATTTAATAAAGTTTGTTCCTTTCCCGACGACAATTGTGGGTCAACCGATATCAGAAGGGTTGGAAATTAATGGCAAGATTACTGCTTGGGGACATGCGGCAACCTTAGCCCTTCATGGTGACATAACTTTCAGTAACGTTGAGGGTTCGTTGAAAGTTCATGAAATAGATTTAGGATTTCTGAAAATTAGAGGAACCAATGACGATAGTTTAGATTTAGCTCTGAAGGTAACGCCTAGTAAGCAGTATCTCATGGGGGATGGTTATGTTGAGATTCTCAATAATCAAATCGCGAATGTTGAATTTCAGATTACACCTACCAATGCTATCTTTGAAAACTTTGACCTTAATTTAGCCAATCTGTTAACTATCGATGTTAATACCCTTAGCATCGACCTTGAATCAGGTAGTGGTAGTGGTTCCGGAACGATTTCAATTTTAGGAAATACTTTAGCAGGTAGTACGTTTGATGTTACTCGCAATAGTGTTACGTTGAAGAATACCAAGCTGAGTTTAGTAGGTTTCTTGACTGTCGATATTCCGACTTTCACGGTTAACTTGACAAATCAAAGTGCGACGGGAACAGCAAAGATCACTGCTTTTAATCAATCTTTGGGTAGCGGCACCTTATCATTTAACACTCAGAAGGTCACCATTAATAATGCTTCTCTGAGTTTAGGGGATGTTATTAAGCTGAATGTTCCTAATCTCAACCTTGACTCGATGAATAAAAAAGTTTTTGGTTTAAGCGATCTTACTCTCCTTGGTAAACAATTCACCTCGTTGGGTATCAGCCTTAATAAAAGTGGGTTTCAAGCTACGAGTAATTTCAATTTTGGCATTTTAGCTTTCAATGGTGCTACACTCACTCTGAACACAGGGACTAATGGTAATATCAATAATTCTGCCAGTATTGCGGGGAATCTCAAGTTTATAGGTTACAATTTTGCTAACATCATTGCTAGCGTTAATAGCAGCAAATTAACCGCGTCTGGTAGCTTTAATTTTGGTGGCATCTTAATGCTTAAAGGCGCAAACAGTAAGAAAAATGCGACAATAACGCTCAAAAAGGCAAATAACGGACTTTACAGTTCAATCAGTATTGCAGGTAGTTTTTATCTGTTGGGTAAAGAGTTGACTTCAGTCACTGTCAGCGCTAATAGTGGAACTTTAAAAGTTTTGGGCATAAAAATTCTCAAAAATCCTGCTCGAAGAAGGAGAGTACAGCCATAAGGTAAAAACGGCGCAACGTCAATTAAACTGTAACTGAGGTAGTAAATCTTTAAGTATTTCTACCCACCCCAACTCTTTTTGAGCTAGTAATTGTCGCAGTACCTAACTCTACTACAACTTGTGCTTGAAAACGCCGTCTTTCTGCGCCTTTGAGTTGGCAAGCTGTTTCCTTGAACAATTTTTTGACTGAATCAGTTAATTCGATCAACACTCCTCTCCACCCAAAATTTTCCCTCCCAATTGAATTTACTACAAAAATGGTAAGGAGAAGCAGCCGACGGCTGCTTCTCCTTACCCCCTCTAACAATGATTATTATTCTGAGAACTGGTGATTTTATTCCTTGGAAGTCCCTAAGTCGAAAGTGTCAAACGATCTGAGGTTCTGCGGTTTAATTTTGAAAAAATATGTAATTCGGGATTTTGCTCAAATTCCGTTGATGTAATTAATATATACGTAAAATTAGTTACTTGACTCAATAGCGATGTGATTAGCCCTGAAGAGTTAAATTCTATACTGGAACGGATTACCGCAGGACAGCAAACTGAAGCGGATATTACTGACCTGCGGCAGTTGCTCAGTAGTAATGGTCAGAATATTTCTCAAATAGGTAAGTATGCAGTAAATTTGAGGCAGGGGCAGGATATACAAATAGGTGATCGCATTTACCAAGGTGTTGATGCAGAGGCGATTCGGCAGATTTTTCGCTCGATTATTACAGAGCTACAAGCTCCCACTCAAATTCCTTTACCTTTTGGGATTCTTGATGCTCAAGCATTAAAAGTATCTCCAAAAGGTAAAGAAAAAGCAAAAACAGCGATGTTGAACAAGAATACGTCCTCCAGGAGTTTCTTGACTGGGTTGATCAAAAATCCCAATCAATTGAACTTAATTACAAAAAAAGTGCAGTACGAGCTTTCTATTTTGCAATAGCATATACTGTCAGTTCAAATCTCAATCGAGTTCGCGAACTCGATTTAGCTCGTGAGCAAGTTATAAATACGACTAATAATCTTACAAATGCTATTGCCCGCGATTTTCTTTATGATCTTGACCGCGCCCTCAGCAATGCTATTACAGGCGCACAGCAATTAGCACTTTCCCTCGATATAAACTTAGCTATTGTTCTTGAACCCAAAATTTCGCGAAACACTTTGCTTACTCATGACATAGCTCTTGCCTTTAACAATGAGCTACAACAAGAGTTGAAAGAATTGAAAGATCAATTACCCATTAACCAAGAGTATTCTGTCAGAAAATTGAGCCAATGGTGGCAAGCTAATGGTCGAGATATTGCAGAACAACTCACAGTTATAATGTCAGCATATCGTCAGATAGGAATTGATTGGGAGTTTAGTATAAAGCAGCCAAAAAAAATAAAAGATTATTATGATGCAAATAAATTATTGGCAGATTGCCTTAATAGTGATTGTTACGTCAGCCGGGAGATTAGAGAAGAAATAGAAAATACTTTGTTGTTGCCGCTCAGTAGAATCGAAAAGCGCAAAAGTGAAAAATAAGTTGGTGTAATTTATGCTCAAGCCATACAACTGTCATTTCTCTACTTCATCACAGAGCAAAGATGTGCGATCACCCTCTAACTCTAACTTAATAACCCACATTCCGCACTTCATTTTGTCATACAGCTACAAGTATTATTGGTGATTTGACGGACATCAGATAACTCATTCAATGAATGTAAGAGACTTTTCTCTTGACTCTAGAGAACTGGTCGCGGATATCATTCTTAAAGCCATAGAAACAGCAATTCCATCTGAGTCAATAAACCTGGCAAGCCCGAACGGGCATCGCGAACACAGGGTGCAAAGAAGACCGTCACCGAAAGTTGCCGATCTAATTGGTAGGAGCGCATGGTAATCGTGCTCTTGTTTGTGAGCAAGTGATTCGATGAAAGATGTGCTGAAGAATTTAATGGATGGGTGGAAAAGATTTCGACCCAGAGATGTTGGGACTAATGGACCTCATCGTCAATATCTGAGTGCTAACTACTAACTGCTAACTGCTGATTGCTCACAACATCAAAATCATCATCGACATCATCTAAATGTCCTACAAAGTATGCATAATTAATAAAACACTCATCACATTCATCATTCCAAATTGTATAAAATTCCTCAATGATTAATTCAAGTTGTTCCATTGATTTAAATTTCCAAGTCCAAGCACCTTTCTTAGCTGTAGGCATTAAAATATCATTAGCAATTTCTTGAATTCGCTTAGCTTCAAATTGTTTGTGCAAGCTTGGCACAATCCGCATTCTATAATCTTGTGCGATTGCTTGTACTTCATTAATTAATTCAAAACAGGGATGAGCTAACTTTGTCAACTTGTTCCATTCAGAACGAATAACATCTTGATCTTGTTGTTTTTTAAGTGCTAATTTCTGTAATTGCTCTTGCTCTAATAATTTAGCTTTCGCTTTTTTGTTTCTAGTTTCAGCAACTTTTTTTAATTCGTCTTGAGTAAATTCAATTTGCTCGAGAATATCGGTGCGATAAACTTTGATAGTTTTGAACTTAGATTTCTCTGGATCTATCTCTACAAGAGCTAATTCGCCATATTGTTGTAGTTGTTTTTCTGTCCATTGATAATGACCAAACGGTGATTTGATCGACTCGGCTTTTATAAGTTGAGTCGGCTGACGATCTCGGTTCTCGAGTGTTGCAACACGTTCAAGTGAAAAAAACATGGCAGCATTACGATTTCTGGCAAAATCATATTCAAAATCTGGATTACCTAGTGCTTTACGCTGCTTAGATGTAAGTTCACTAGCTTTTAAGTAGCCTTCTAGTTTCATGATTGATTTTTGAGTTTAATGAGTTATATCATGGTAAACATTCAGCCATTGACAGTCAGCTATGAAAAGAATTTTATAGACAAAGGTGGCAAAATATTTATAGCCGACTCATATGGGGTGACGGCTATATGCTAAATGGCTGTAGTGTTACTTCGCCAACACTCTCACAAACTCAGCTGTTGATTCATAAGGTAAAACGTTACGGCCTGGGATTTTAATTCCCCAACCTTGAGGTAAATAGGCAAGGTAATCAGCTAAGCGTTCATCTGGTGTTTCTTGTTTACCGACTTGGCTAATGCTTGATGCTGTTTCGCCCACAACCACTAGTGTTGGTTGTTTAATGGAGGCGATCGCGCTACTGTAATCCTTGCGCCAAAACCCAGCTAGGAAAGAAAACACTGCATGGCGACTGGCGATATTTTCTGCACCTGCACGCAAGGTATTCAACCATTCCGCATCAACATCGGCAGCTGAGTCAAATAGTTGACGAGTTGAGAAATCACGCAAAAACTTCTCTCGTCGGGCATAGCGATAAAAAGCATTACCAAAAGGAGAATCTAAAATATTCCAGATCAATTTTCTCTGCGAGGAAGGTGTTTGTTTCGTAATCACAGCCCAAGCCGGAGGACCAGCCAGTACAAGCCCGGAGATGAAGTTTGGTTCTTTTTGAACTAATTCGATGGCAACAGGCAGTAGTGCACCTTGCACCACCACCTTCACAGGTTTTTGCACGACTGTCTGTAAAAATTGCTGCAACTGTTCTGCCCAATTGTCAGGAGTGTAAGCCACATGAGGCATATCACTCTCACCACATCCTAGTAAATCGGGATTGTAAATTGGATTGCGATGACCTTGTTGATACCATTCACGACAAAATCGCTGCCAAAATTGCCGTGATAAACCGACACCAATCGGATGAATAAGCAGCAGCGGAATGCCTTCAGCCTTTGAATGAGTTGGGTTATGAACTTCGTAGGCGCAGCGGTATTTATTCCAAGTGTAAAACATAAGGAGTGGGTAATAGGAAAGGGGACCCGACGGAGTGGGGATGAGGGGCAGAGAAAATGGGTAATGGGCAATAGAAAGAAAAAACAATTACCTTTTTCCTAATTCCTATTCTCAATTACTAATTACCAACTACCCATTCCTACTGGGTAATTAAAAAATCATCTGTGGATAAATCAATTGATATCCGGCTTGTTTTATCTTTTGGTTCGATACTTTGGTATTGTATTGACGGGTACTTTTTTGGGTAGAATCCCATGTCACTTTCGGTAAACTGTGTTTTTCACAAATATTATTAAGCAATTCTTTGCTTGTCAGATGTGCATCATCTACTAAGTTATAAATACCGTGCCAGCAATGACGACGGGCAAACTCTATAGACGCCACAATATCATCAAGGTGAATCCAATTTGTTGTATCCCTACCGTCGCCGGGTCTTGTTGTTCCTGCCACTCGGCCAAATATCTTCACCAGTTCTCGTCCTGGACCGTAAATTCCTCCCAAGCGCAAGACACAAACACGGAGATGTTCACTGTTATCTGACAGTAAAACTTGCTCGGTATCACTGAGAATTTGCCCGTTTGGGTTGGCAGGTGCAACGGGTGATTCTTCATCTACCCACTCCCCGTTTCTATCACCGTAAACAGAATAACTTCCCGTATATATCAGTTGTTGTACAGTGGGAATCTGCTTTAAGACAGAAATTAAATTTTGGGCTGTTTGCAGATAACTTTCTGCATAAGTATCCGCACTTTTTGCGCCCACACTTAACAGCACAACATCTTGATTTTTCAAGACTGATTTGAGTTTATCTAAGTCATGTCCTTCGACGACTGCGACTTGTTGAGCCACTGCTTGCAGTGTTGGAACACGTTCAGGAGTTGTAGTCGTGGCAGTGACAATAAAAGATTTTTTTTGCTGCCAATATTGGGCAACTGCATAACCGACATAACCGCAACCAATAATAGCAACGTTCATAATGAGTTAGGAGTTAGAAAGCACGAAGTTACGAGTAGGGGTAGGTTTTACTAAAAATATACCTATTTAATATTGATAGGTAAAACCTACCCCTACAGAAGTTATGATTGAAAAGTTGTATAATCCATCATCCATAACTTGCAAGCATTCTACCCCTAGTCCTAGCTATCAGCATACATTTTTCATAGCTGACCACTGACTGCTGAAGTGCTGAATGCTCTCTGTCATTTAATCATAAATTGTGCCGTCAGGCATGATTGCTCCTGCCAAGTTCGCTCCAACCAGTTTCACAAGCAGGCGTTCGCCAGCGCGCATCCGCGCTCCTGTTAAATTTGCTCCTCGCAAGTCGGCTCCACTCAAATCGGCTCCTATCAAGTTAGCAGATCGTAAATTCGCTTCCCTCAAATCAGCTAAAAGAAGGTTTGCCCTAAACAAATTAGCATCCGATAAATTTGCGCCTCGGAGATTAACTTTGTGCATGAAAGTATCGCTGAGATTAGCACCGCTCAAGTTAGCGTAACTCATATTTCTGCAAGAAAAATCTCTATTAGTCAAATTCGCCCGACTGAAGTCTTTGCCACTTAAATCTGGGTTTTGTTTTGGTGCTTGAGAAGCTTTCGGAGCGGTTTTGGTTGTCGATTCTTTGGGAGTAGTTTGATATTTTTCTTTCAGAGAACGCAATTTTTCTCGAGCTTCATTAATTTCTTGCAGTTTTCTTTGTGCTTTTTCTCGTAAGCGGAGATTGTCTGTTGGGATGCGATCGGGATGCCATACAAAAGCCAAATCCTTGTAAGCCTGGTTCACTTCCTCAAGTGTTGCTTCCCGATCCAATTCCAATACTTTGTAGTATATATCCAACTCGCTCATAAGACTTTTGATGGAACTACTTAATTATGAGTGACGCAACAACTTATCAGCTTAACCTTTTATTAAATCTTTGCGCTTCTAGCCAATTTTGACTAAAAGCCCAGATTTTTCAGTACCATTTGCAACAGTTTCAACAACTTGCAAAGCTTGAGCAGCTTGAGGATTCTGCCCAACGACATTATATTTATATGATAGCTTACGCAGTGCAGCAATTTTATGTGGCGTCTTCTGGATAACCTTAACTAGTTGCGATCGCTCTAGTCCTACGGCTCTGCTGTTATAGCAATGCTTCAAAAAAATTTACAATTGTCAACTAATGAGGAGATATTTTAGTTTTTTTCGTTAAGAATGTCATTTATCCTTAGTAGTAATTTATAAAGCAAAAATTAAATTCCTGTCGGCGTAGACACTGCTGCTTACTTCCGCCAAGCAGTACTAGTCGCATTCCCAGCACTGTTCTGGAAACAGATATTGTGTTGCATAGCAGCCATCCTGACTTTGCTGCTTCAGGCTTGCGGGTTGCATCTACCATTAGATTGCACCAACTTGTGACCGTTTCTACAGTTGTAATTCAACGTGAATTAGGTGAATTGTCATCAGAAACCATGGCTCAAATTGCTGAAAAATTGAGCCATCTGCTGAGTGAGTAATGTGATGAACATCCGTAAAAAATTTTGACGGCGTTGAAATGAAGCGTCGTTGTAGCGAGAGATTTATGAGCAAACCAAAGATATGATATTGCCATAAGATTAAGTTGTATTTATATCTTAGGAGGGATTGAAGATGCTTGGTGAGGTTGACTTTCAAGCACACATTCAAAATCAGTAGTGTTTTCTAGAACCCTTGTCAGGCGTTCATTTTAGTTTGCAAACAAAATTTGCAGGAATCCTCTGGAAATCTGCTTTTCAAGGGACGGGCGTTGTAAATAGCTTTAGAGTGTGATCGCGATTATCAGCCTCAAAACATCGAATTATAAACTATTTCAAGCCTCAATTCACTTAATGGGTAGTACTGGACTCGAACCAGTGACATCCTGCTTGTAAGGCAGGCGCTCTACCAACTGAGCTAACCACCCGCTTGTTTTTGCACTTTAAAGATAATAGCACATAGATCATCAGAACGCGCTAGTATTTTGGAGAAAAATTTTGCTGCTCACCTAATCCAAAAACCAAAACTGCTATCATGCCCTCTGGTCGGACACACGATCGCATTACTCTATGGGCTTTGCCATTCATTACTGGCATCACTTTCTTTCAGACTCGAAGTGGCAATCTCACTTTGTTAGTTGCAGGCGGGTTTATCTTTGGGGGATTGATGTTTGGTCCCGACTTGGATATCTACTCGCGCCAGTTCCAACGCTGGGGTTTCTTGCGGTTCATTTGGCTTCCTTATCAAAAAAGCCTGCGTCATCGCTCTTTCTTATCACACGGACCAATTATCGGCACAACGCTGCGAGTCCTATATCTCAGTAGCATCATCAGTGTGTTGGCAATTGTCGTTTTAGAAGTTGCCGAAAAGCTGTGGAATGTGGGGTTCACTTGGCAGTTTGTTGGTGCAACTGTGATGAAATCGTCTCGTTACAGCACGGAATTTCTTGCCTTATTCCTGGGGCTGGAACTTGGTGCTATGAGCCATTATGTCAGCGATTGGGGCGGTTCTACTTACAAGCGTGTCCAAAAGCAAGGAATTCGCGCTTTGCTGCCGCGTGCGAAAATGAAGAAGCGTAAAGTCACGACTCGCGCTCGGCGGGGTAAACCAAAAACTAGTAAGAACCGCATGAATGGCAATTAAGGAGACAGGGACAGGAAAATCGTTAGTGTTACTTTTTAACAATTACCAATTCCCAATTACCAACTATCAACTAACTATTAACTATGAAAGATACCTTGGCAGCAGTGCAAGAGTTGATTGATATCGTGGCAAAGTTGCGCTCGCCTGATGGTGGTTGTCCGTGGGATTTGGCTCAAACTCCCCAAACTCTGACACCGTATGTCATAGAAGAAGCTTATGAAGTCGTAGATGCAATCAATAGTGGAGATCGTCAGGCGATCGCCTCTGAGTTGGGTGATTTACTCTTACAAGTTGTTCTGCAAGCGCAAATTGCCAGCGAAGACAAACAATTTTCACTTCTAGAGGTTGCCCAAAGTATCTCACAAAAGCTGATTCGCCGTCATCCTCATGTATTTGGAGATGTGTCGGTGCAAAACGTTGATGAGGTGCGGCAAAATTGGGAACAAATCAAAGCAGCAGAAAAAGGGGAATCTTTAGAAACTCAAAAACTCAGTCATAAACTGAGTCGCTATCAACGTCAGCTTCCCCCGTTGATGGGAACGATGAAGATTTCTCAACAAGCTGCTGCCGTCGGGTTCGAGTGGGAAAATATAGACCAAGTGTGGGGAAAGTTTAATGAAGAATTGACGGAATTTAAGCAGGCTTTAGCCCATGAAACACCAGAACGACAACAAGCTGAATTAGGTGATGTGCTATTTTCTGTTCTCCAACTTGCCCGATGGTATAAGCTCGATCCTAGTGATGCTTTGCAAGGAACAAATCAGAGATTTATCCAACGCCTTCAAAAAATAGAGGGATTTGCTGATCGCCCTCTTTCTGATTACAGTTTAGATGAGTTAGAAGCACTTTGGCAACAGGCAAAAGCCCAACTTGCCCATTCTCACACAGAAGTTGCGGAGGAGGTAGGGGAAGATCACGAATAAATTTTCTTACTAAATTTAAACACTTCACTCCTACTACGTTATCTTGCTGATTCCGCTCAGTACTATGCCGACTAAATCCTGCTGCCATGCATAAGCACAGTAAAGACGACACCTAAAATAATTAATCCCCCACCTAAGATAAATGACCAGAAGCGATGGTAACTCTTGACAACAGTGCCACTTTCACTCTTAATTTCAATCAGATCCATCCAGGGTGCAACACCTCGGCGAAACCATCCCACTGTCCCAACTTGGGAACCAATTAAGCTTTTAACTCGCTTCATCCCAAACAGGAAATTGCCAATGGGACCAAAGCGCGAAGCGTAGTGCAGATAAAGCATTCCGGTGCTATCTTGAATCTTGAGATCAGAACCAAACTTATAGCCCGCGTCGCCACGCCCGATGAGTTGACCTTTTAGTTTTGCGGGTTTTCCGCGCAAGGGACTGGCATAAGGATCTGACATGAGTGTGAGAACGTCGGTTTCAGTGGCTTGATCGTATTTGGGGAACATGACCAAGGCTTTGATTAGCACTCCCAATCCCAAACCAATGCATGGTACACCAATCATTAACCCGGTGTTGGCGGAATTTGAGCTAAGGATCACACCAATAACTAAGCCAGCGAAGAAACCGATGGTTTCGGCACTGTATAGTACAACATCTAAGAGGAAGTTGCCGTAAAGCTGACTCTTTTTGAGATGTTTACCTTCGCCAATGACTCGCCCCATGTCGAACTCAGTTTCTAAACCTAACTGTTCGGCATAGGTACTGAGGGCACGGACTCGTTTGCCTGTCAGAGGGTGAGTAGAATTTAACTCCATCCACCAGCCCCAAGGATTGAAGAGATCCCATAGAAAGACGCGACCAATTTTTTGTACATCTGAAGAAATGCGGTAGGCTGTGCCTGCAGAGGCAGCAGCTTTGTGGTCGTAAATGCCTAAGGCGCGAGTGCCTTCAATCAATTTGCTGGGTTCAGTCGATCGCGAACCTTCTTCCAAAATACCGTAGGCAATCTTCACTAAGGCGCGAGATAATCCATTGGGGTTACCAGTAGCTTCCGCAGCATAGTGGTCGGCAAAGTATTCTCTTGTACGGGACAAGTACAATAACAGGTAAGTGCCAATGAAGTAGAATACATAGGCAACCAAGGTAGTACTTTGGGCAGCACTTTTGATCCTTTTATGCCCGCCCGTACGACTCAGGTTTCTAGCTGTGATGTAAATCAGATAGCTGATTTGCACTAAGGTCGAAGCTACCGTCATCACTGCAAAGTCCCAATGGACTATATGTCCCAATTCATGGGCGTAAACGGTAGCAATTTCATCATCATCTAAGTAAGTGAAAAGCCCCTGACTAACAACCAGACGAGCGCTATTGGGCAAAGAGCCGTAAGTAAAAGCAGTTGGGTTCTGGTCGTTAATGATTCCCAATCGGGGAATTTTTAGTTTTTTCTGTTGACAGACGCGGCGAATAACTCTGGCTGTCTCAGGACTGAATGTTTCTACTTCTGCCAACTCTACCCAGCGAGTTTGATACAGCCAGCTTTGAGTCAAATCCATGAAGAAGGGAGACAGGAAAAAGGCTGCAAGATTGAAAACTAGGGTGAAAGTAATCGCGATCGCTAACCCTATTGTTGGATTTTCGCTCCCCACAATTAATACTAAGCTCAAACTTAAAGCCAACACCATGCCAAACAGCAATGTGATGGTTACTCCAGAAGCCAGTGCTAAACTACCACCCACACCTCCCATTGCTAACTTGACACTAGCAGTTGCAGCACGATTGGTTTTTTGGATGCCACTTGAGTGGGGTGCTGGGGCATTGGGCAGGGTTGGGCACATTTGTTCTGCCCAATGACGTGCTTGTAAATTTTCGCTCCTCATCAACTTTTGACACAGAATTGTTGCTTTCCCGATTTCTCCTGTGCCTTGATAAGCTCTTACCAACCATATTTGTGCTGAATTATATTCTGAGCCACTTTGATCGGCGCAACTCCGACAGAACCGTTCTAGTATTTGAACAGCCTCTTGATAACGTCCTTGCGTGACAGCTTCTAATCCTGATTGGAGTGACATTATGATCTCTCCTCTAAAGAGGTAGTACTTAGTCGATTAATACTCAGTAGATCCAATCTTCATCACTACGATTACGTAAAATATAATGTAAAGATTTATAAAAAGGTTTTCTCAACATATCCAGCACAAGGTAGGGGAAGAAATGAGAGCGTACATGCTATAGACACCTCATCTAATCGCATCTCGACTCGCAAGAGGTGGTAGCATATAATTCAACGCTAATTGTCTGCGTCGCCACGCCCAATCAATCAAAAAATATTCACTCTTCTCAAACGAAACACCAAAATCGAATGACGGCTTCCCAAAATGATTTTTCTTCCCTAATCGCGATCGCTAAAAAAACCCGACTTGCCTCACTCAAGCTGGCAGTTCTTTCAACTGAAGCAAAAAACCAAGCAATTGTGGCGATCGCCCAAGCTTTAGAATCGGCAAAAGAGGAAATATTGTCAGCCAATGTTGCTGATTGTCAAGCAGCTGTGGGAATTGCCAAACCACTTTACAAGCGCTTGCAGTTGGATGAACATAAGTTAAGAGATGCGATCGCTGGAGTCAGTGATGTGGGTAAGCTAAGCGATCCAGTCGGTGCAGTGCAAATTCACCGTGAACTCGACACAGGCTTAATCCTCAAGCGAATCACATGTCCAGTAGGAGTTTTGGGCGTCATTTTTGAAGCACGTCCTGAGGCGGCAATTCAAATTGTCTCTCTCGCAATTAAATCAGGTAATGGCGTTATTCTTAAAGGTGGCAAAGAAGCAATTCGCTCTTGTGAGGCGATAGTCAAAGCAATTAAACTAGGATTATCTCAAACTACTGTTAACCCAGATGTAGTGCAACTGTTGACAACAAGAGAAGAAACCCTAGAACTTTTGAAATTAGACAAATATTTGGATTTAATTATTCCTAGAGGTTCTAACTCTTTTGTGCGTTTTGTGCAAAAAAATACCCGAATTCCAGTCTTGGGGCATGCGGATGGCATCTGTCATCTTTATGTAGATAAAGCCGCAGATATTGATAAAGCCGTTGCAATTACAATCGATGCAAAAACAAATTATCCTGCTGCCTGCAATGCTATTGAAACTTTATTAGTTCACTCCCACATTGCCACAACATTTTTACCAAAAGTTGCTGAGGCTTTGCAAAAACTTAATGTGGAATTAAGAGGCGATGAACCCACCCGCAAGATTTTGCCAGATATTGTAGTGGCAACAGAAAAAGACTGGGAGACAGAATACAGCGATTTGATTTTGTCGGTAAAAATTGTGGATTCGGTAGAAGAAGCGATCACCCACATTAACGATTATGGTTCTAAACACACCGATGCGATCATCACTGAAGATCTAGACGCCGCTTCAACTTTTGGCGCGCTCGTGAATGCAGCTGGAGTTTACCACAATTGTTCTACTCGATTTGCTGATGGCTTCCGCTATGGTTTTGGTGCAGAAGTCGGAATTAGTACGCAACAAATGCCACCTCGTGGTCCCGTAGGTTTGGAAGGTTTGGTAACATATAAGTATCAAATGACTGGTAATGGTCATGTTGTCAGTACTTACACGGGGGAGAATGCTAAGCTGTTGATTCACCGCGATTTAGGACTCGATCAACTGAGAAATCAACGGTGAAGGCTTTGAATTAAAACGTGCTTCTCAAGCTGCTAATCATCTGTGGTCAGTCTCAATGGTCTATTCACCCAAATGTACGAAGTTTACTCTTCGCAATCCCACGGCTTAAAGCCGTGGGTCAGTGAATTTGATTGAGTGCTTGAAACTCTCTTAGGTACAGCGACACCAAAATATTTTCAGAATCTACTTGGATCAGCCAGCGATCGCTTGGTTGACCGCTTGAGAGGATTTCTTTACCACGGACTTCTCCGACTTTGCCAGCTACGTATGCTGGACGTAAAATCAAGACTTTATCTCCTGCTTTGGGCTGTTCAATGCTCTTAAGACCTCCTCTTGACGGTGAATGTATATAAGTGAAAACCGAAGGTTTCCATAACCTTCTCTTAATATACTTGATAACCTCGTTTTAACCTAAAAGAGGCAGAAATTTGATAAGAAGTTCGGGTTATGTAGGTTAAACGCGATTAATTGATGCAAAATGGTGAGGAACTTGGAGAATCCTCACAGTACGGTTTCGTTAGCCCCAAAGAGTACCCCAACAAGAGCGATAATTCGTGCTACATTGACTGTACCTTGACAGGCAAATCCAATTTCAAACTAATGCCTTTAGTAGAGCCTGAAGTTTGAGTTGAATTTCTGCAAGTTCTTTGTCAGGATCGGAACCTGCGACGATGCCAGCACCCGCGTAAAGTCTAGCGTGAGCGCCATCTATGAGTGCGGAACGAATTCCAACAATAAACTCGCAGTTTCCATCCGAGTCTACCCAACCTAGAGGTGCAGCATATAAACCCCTCTCAAAGTTTTCGTAGTGCCGAATTTCGTTACAGGCAAAATCTCTAGAAGCACCTGCAACTGCTGGTGTAGGATGTAGTTGGGCGACGATCTTTAAAGGATGTACGTTTGCAGGAACTACCGCATTGATCGGAGTCCATAAGTGCTGAATGTTAGATAATTGTCGCAGTCGCGGTGCTAACACTTGGGGTAATAAACCAAGCTCACACAGGTTTTGGTTAATGAAATTGATCACAAGTGAATGTTCGTGTCGTTCTTTTTCGCTATTGAGTAAGCGATCGGCGTTGATGGCGTCTTCTGTCGGTGTTTTCCCTCGTGGTGCGCTTCCTGCCAAAGCATCAGCGATTAATTGTTGATTGTGAATGGTAATTAAGCGTTCTGGACTGGCTCCAATAAAATTTTGTCCTTTACCATTACTTATAGAAAATGTATAACAATTAGGATGTATTTGTCTGAGGTTATTTAATGATTGAAATAAGTTGAAACGATGACTCGCGCTAATGTCTAGTACATCAGCCAGAACAATTTTATTTAAATAATTCGAGTTTATTTTATCTAAAGCTGACGAAACTGAACTTTTGAATTTTTCAGGATTTGCCACCTGCTTTTTGATATATTTCTGTGAATGGTAATTAAGATGTGAAGAGTTATATCCTAAAGATTTAATAATTTCGATTTTCGTCCACAAAGCAGTTAATATTTTTTGAATATTCACCCGCTCATTAATAATTGTATTAGCTACCAATACACAGTACTCGTCTTTAACAGCGACTTGCCAACGAGGAAGAAAAATACTAGCTGCTGAAAATGGATAATTTTCTTCGTTGTTATCAAAGAAACTGAAACTACAAAAAAATAGAGGTTTAGAAAAAGGTTGCTTCGGGGTATGAAAATAATTGATTTTGTGAAGACACTCTTGGATAAAGTCTTCAGCTTTGATAAAACGGTTTTTGCCTGCAATTTCTAATTTCGCTACAGCGTCAATAGCTGCGATCGCCTCTTTTTTGCTTTTATTCTCCCAGTAAAAACTGAGTTGATTTGGTTGTGCCAGATGTTCCATTACTACCAAAGGGTCCACTCTGTCAATAGGAAGCGAAATACTGGCAATTTGTGAGCAATGACGGTTTCTACCATTCTGTTGTGCTAACAGAAATTGGCATAGCTCTTCATTATATACAAAAAAGTCAGCGCGACATGGAGAAAATGTCATATATCTAAAAATAGTAAATTTTTTTGAAGTTATCTACCTAAACTGTGATAATTTGTGGTCGTATTATTTATTAGGTAACATAAAGAGTCACCTTTTAACTAGTGCATGTTGTGGATGCTCTCGTGCCTCACTCTTAAAAAAAGAGTTTTTCTTAAGAGTGTTGTTTACATCTATTAGATGTTAAAGCCATAAAAAGTCAAGCATTACGAGGTGATAGCAGTTTAATATAATCACGAATCCGGATGACTACAAAGCTAATTTCAGATCCCAGTACTAATCCCAATACTAAGTTATGGATGGCGGCAATTAAACCGCCAATGTATACTGTTGCTATCATGCCAATATGGGTAGGAACAGCTATCGCTTTTGCGGAAACGAAAAGGTTGAATGGAGCAGTTTTTTCCATTTTTATAGCTGCTGCAATCTTGATTCTGGCTTGGGAAAATCTTAGTAATGATGTCTTTGATTCAGAAACGGGAATTGATAAACACAAACATCATTCTCTAGTAAATTTAACTGCTAACAAGCAATTCATATTTTGGTTGGGAAACTTGTTTTTAGTTTTAGGTTTGCTGGGAATAATAGCAATCTCCTGGTGGCAACAAGACCTAACCGTAATCGGGATAATTCTTCTGTGCTGTGCCTTGGGCTACATCTATCAAGGACCTCCCTTTCGTTTAGGATACCAGGGATTGGGAGAGATCATTTGCTTTTTTGCCTTTGGTCCGTTAGCAGTGGCAGCAGCATACTACAGTCAAACTACCAGATGGTCTTGGCATAGTTTAGCAGCTTCAGCGATCGTCGGGATTGCCACAAGTTTGATATTGTTTTGCTCGCACTTTCACCAAAGTGAGGATGACTTGGCTGCAGGAAAGCGATCGCCTATCGTCCGTTTGGGGACGCAAAAAGGCGCTCAACTCCTCTACTGGTTTACTGGTAGCATTTATGTCTTAACTTTGGTCTTTGTGCTTTGGGGAATCTTCCCAGTGTGGACTTTACTGAGTTGGATAAGTTTACCCTTTGCCATAAAGTTATGCCGCCACGTCCACCAGTATCACAACCAGCCAGAAAAAATCAGTAACTGTAAATACATTGCCGTCGCATTACACTTCTGGGGTTGCTTGCTATTCGGTTTGGGATTTATGATTGCTGGTGGCTAATGGCTTTTGCTGGAACGCACTATCTTTGGGGGACTAATGCTGAAGGGGCGCTTTTTCGCTCAATGCCTAACTCATCTCCAACCAATTCCTCATCTCATCAGGCAACTCTCTTTTCCTTCTACTACTTGTATCAATACAAACGTGCTTAGTAAGTGCTTTAGCTACAATAACCTCATCAAGGATAACTTCATAAGTCACTTCAAACCTATCTTCACTTAGCTGTTGAGGCATTAACTTAACAGCCAAACCATCCCCACAAAACATTGGGCGAAAAAAATCTACACTCGCATGAACAATGGGAAAAGCTACAGATGGATGAGTAAAAAAATCTTTGAGATGAATGCCTGATGCTCCTAGAGATGCTTCATATGCTTCGTGACAAATAGCCAAAACATTAGCAAAGTAAACGACTCCAGCCGCATCAGTATCTTGAAATCGAACAGTCCGATGATATATAAAAGGCATGGCAATTTTTACCTTCCGTCTACGGGTAAAAAAATAAGATTAAGGAAAAACCTTATTTATAAGTCAAATACACAAACTAAGTTTTTTGTCCATTTAGTTTTGTTAATTTTAGATGCGTTTGCCCTGGTTACGATGGTAAGACTAAGGCACGCAAAGAAATGTTGATTGATACTGGCTCAGTGTAATGGTTTCTGGCGAATTTATAAGTTAAGCTCATCCCACCCCGCGCTGCGGAGTGGGATTTCGCGTCAGAGCTCTATCCTCACATACAGAGAAGGAATGGGCGCCCCCAGTCGCCATTCTGTGAATTTAAAGGAATAGGTGCAAAAGGCTGAGCAATCTCGCATGAGCAGTATTACCTTTGTTTCACTGCATAAGCCAACTAAAATTTTATCTATAAAAAGAAGTAAAAGCTTTGCTTTGGCTCAAGTTTTCTCTGCGACGATATTTTATTGACTTTGTCAAAGCGTAAGCCCGTGTCACCAGATCTAGGCTTTTTTATGAATGACAACACCCGTGTCAAAACTATTTTGATTCTGGCAGCCAATCCTGCAAGTACCTCAAGGCTACGGTTGGATGAAGAGGTGCGAGAAATTGAAGAAGGATTACGACGTGCTAATAAACGGGAGGAGTTTAAGCTAGAGCAGAAGTGGGCGGTACGTCAGCGTGACTTTTATCGGGCAATTTTAGACTACAAGCCCCAGATTGTTCACTTTAGTGGACACGGTGCGGGAGTTGATGGCATTGTCTTAGAAGATGAAACAGGACTGCCTACGCTTGTTACAGCAGATGTCCTCGCCAGCGAATTTGCGCTCTTTGCTACAAAGGGAGTCGAGTGTGTAGTGCTCAATGCTTGCTATAGCGCAGAGCAAGCACAAGCGATTCGCCAATATATAAACTATGTCATTGGCATGAATACGACAGTTGGGGATAAAGCATCTGTCGCATTTGCTGTGGCGTTTTATGATGCAATAGCCGCAGGCGAAGAGGTGGAGTTTGCCTATAAGCTCGGTTGTTCTCAAATGATAAGTTCTGTGGAGCACCAAACTCCAGTTTTTTTAAAGAAAGAGAATATTACCGTCTCCACAGTACCTGTTATAGACATTATTCCTCCCAACCCTTACCAGGGATTGGCTGCTTTTGGGGAAGAAGATGCAGAATTTTTCTTTGGGCGGGAAACTTTTGTCAATGGCTTGGTGGAAGCAGTTCATTTTCAGCCCTTAGTGGGTGTTATTGGTCCTAGTGGCAGTGGTAAATCTTCTGTTGTTTATGCCGGACTCATTCCCCAGTTGCGAAAAGAAGGAAGTTGGCTGATTGAATCATTTCGTCCTGGGAATCAGCCGTTTTACCAACTGGCAACAGCCCTAGTGCATCAATTAGAACCGGAACTAGGTGAAACCGGACAACTGCGGGAAGCTGTTGGATTAGCAGATGATATCCAGCAGGGCAAAGTGACCTTACAGCAGGTTGTAGATCGTATCATAGAACGTAACCCTCGATCGCGTCTGTTGCTAGTAGCAGACCAGTTTGAGGAGCTCTACACTCTCTGCCAAGACAAGGAGGAGCAGGAACGCTTTGCCGATATCTTACTGGCGGCGATTGCCCAAGGGGCAACGGCGGAGCCGAACGCGCATAAAAGTGTAACACTCTTTTTCACTTTACGGGCTGACTTTTACGGCTATGTCCTCTCCTATTGTCCTTTGAGGGATGCATTGGAGCAGTTTACACCCAAGCTGCTAAGTTCCATGAGTCGGGAAGAACTTATTGCGGCAATTGAGCAACCAGCACAAAAGCTGGAAGTGCAACTAGAACCACAACTTACCCAACGAATTTTAGATGATGTTGGGAGTGAGCCTGGTAACTTACCTTTATTAGAATTCGCTTTAACTCGACTGTGGGAGAAGCAGCAAAGGCGCGTGCTAACTCACCAAGCTTATGATGAGATTGGAGGTGTAAAAAAAGCCCTAGCCAATCATGCGGAACAGATTTATCAACAACTCAACCAGACACAGCAACAAACTGCACAGCGGATTTTTGTGCAATTAGTGCGCCCAGGTGAGGGAACAGAGGATACTCGCCGCATAGCCACCCTTGCAGAAGTTGGAGAAGAAAACTGGGGATTGGTGAGTTATTTAGCAGGATACCCAGCCCGTTTGGTTGTGACTGGGCGTGATGAGAAATCAGGAGAAGATACGGTGGAGGTTGTCCATGAAGCCCTGATCCGCGAATGGCTTACTCTGCGAGAGTGGATGAACGCCAACCGTCAGTTTCGCGTTTGGCAGGAGCGGTTGAAGGTGGCAATGCTTGAGTGGAAGAATAACAACCATGACTCAGGAGCATTGTTGCGTGGTGTGCCGTTGGGTGTGGCAGAAGATTGGTTGCACAAGCGAGCTTCGGAAATGACTCAAGAGGAGCGAGATTTTATTCAGGTTTGTGCGAAACAACGGAATAAAGATCAACAGCAACAGGAACGCAGGCGACGACTAATAATTATCGGACTAGGTAGCTTTTCTGCGGTAGCCTTGAGTTTGGCAGGGTTAGCTGGCGTGGGTTGGTGGAATGCTGCAATAGGCCAAATTAATTCTCTTGCTTATACTTCAGATGCGCTTTTGAACCAGAATCCGGAGGAAGCTTTAAGAACAAGTTTAAAAGCTGTTGTGCAAATGCAACGTGCATTCTGGGTAGATGTAAATACTCATACGCAGGTTGAACTGACATTAATAAATACAGTTAACAATGTTGTAGCACCAAACACCTTAGGAGAACACGCTAACTGGGTTAGTGGTATCAGCTTCAGTCCGGATGGTAAAATGCTGGCTTCTGCCAGTGGTGACAACACGGTGAAACTGTGGGATCCAAATACTGGCAAGGAAATCAAAACCCTTATTGGGCATACAAATCAGGTTAATGGTGTCAGCTTCAGTCCGGATGGCTTGATATTGGCTTCTGCCAGTACTGACAAGAGCGTGAAACTGTGGGATCCAAATACTGGCAAGGAAATCAAAACCCTTACAGGGCATAAAAACCTGGTTAATGGTGTCAGCTTCAGTCCGGATGGTAAAATGCTAGCTTCTGCCAGTGGTGACAGGAGCGTGAAACTGTGGGATCCAAAAACTGGCAAGGAAATCAAAACCCTTACAGGGCATACAAACCTGGTTAATAGTGTCAGCTTCAGTCCGAATGGTAAAATGCTAGCTTCTGCTAGTGCTGACAAGACCGTGAAACTGTGGGATACAAATACTGGTAAGGAAATCAAAACCCTCACTAGGCATACAGATCCGGTTTATTACGTCAGCTTCAGTCCGGATGGTAAAATGCTAGCTTCTGCTAGTCTTGACAAGACGGTGAAACTGTGGGATACAAATACTGGCAAAGAAATCAAAACCCTCGCTAGGCACACAAGCTCGGTTAATGC